>NZ_JBALMG010000009.1:54105-54734 GCF_036963225.1 Bacillus sp. JJ783
AAAAGTAAATTTGAAGTTATGGATGGAGTAGATCAAATAATCTTTGAAAAGACTATTCAAAGCCATCATTTGTTTAAGGTTGATATACAAGAACGAATGTTCTTGATATACTGAAAAATAAAAAAGGTGCGTTTACATGACAAATTTTAGTAATATAATTGAAAAACTAGATGAAATGATTTACAAACCTAATAATCTATTAATTACTAAACGAAAAGAAGAAAAGCAAAATTCAGAATATGCAGGAAGGGTATTCCAGCTAAATGATAGAAGCATCCGATTTAGGGTATCAAAAATTACGCCTAATAAGATTGGACAATTTGTTTCTTTTTGGGAGAAGAATGCCTCCATGAGCAATCAGGCATTTTCTTATGATTCGGCTCCTAACCTTTTAGTTATTACTTGTATAGCGGATAATAAACTAGGACAATTTATTTTTCCAAAAGAGATTCTTCTAAAAGAAAAAATATTAAAAACTCAAAACCAAAAAGGGAAAATGGCTATGAGGGTTTACCCTATTTGGGATAAACCTGTTAGTAAGCAAGCTAAGAAGAGTCAACTGTGGCAACTTCATTATTTTGTCGATTTAAGTGATACTGAAAATGTAGCTACAGATAAATTATTAAACT
>NZ_JBALMG010000010.1:0-8314 GCF_036963225.1 Bacillus sp. JJ783
CTCTTTAAGGTTTCTAAGAGTTTTTTTATTTAGATATATATTAAAATTTCAGAAAAATCAGTTATAATAAAGTTGTGTGGTAATTTAAAAAAAAGAGGTGGGACATTGAAGCATTTTTGGGGTGGGAAAATAATAGAATTTCTTATTAGTATCGCAGTTATTCTTACTGTAAGTTATTTACCATTCTCTTTGTTTTTAGGGAATAGTCTTGATTTTATTACATATTTAGAGAGATTAGCTTCGCCAAAGGATATTGCACATATTGATACGAACACTATGCAGTCAATTCCTTTTTTTGAACGGATTATTGAACCTTATACGTATTCTATGACTATTCTTTTAATCGCTACTTGTTTAACAATTATTCTTTCAATTGGCCTTTCATTCGTATACTTATTAGTTTCTTCTAAAATTAAGAAGGGGATTGAGAGGTGTTTAATTTTAATAGAATCAGTTCCAGATTTGTTATTAATTTTTAGTTTACAGTTATTTGTTGTATGGATTTATAAACAGACAGGATATCGCTTCGTTACTATTTATGCGTTTAATGATGAACGTGCATATGTCTTACCTATTCTTTGTATGACTATCGTTCCAACCCTTCATTTTTTCCGTATTATCGTTTTATTTTTAATGGAAGAAAAGAATAAGCCGTATGTGGAATTCGCCCGTGCGAAAGGATTGAGCAATAAATATATACTGTATGCTCATTTATTACGTAATATTATGTACCACCTGTTAAATCACTTGCAGCCGCTTTTTTTATTCATGATTTCAAGCCTTTTAATGGTAGAGGGAGCTTTTAATATTACGGGGTATATGTCTTTCTTAATAAGGGCAGGCTCTTTAAATCCTTTAACGATGGCATGGTGGATCCTTTTATTATTTGTTCCATTCTACATTCTATTTACTATTATACATTACCGAGTGAATCGTATTACAGGAGGGGCTTCTCATGATATATAGAAACTTTCGCTCCAAACGTTTTTTGTGTGGGGTCCTGTACTTTGTAGGGATTGTTGTAATTAGTTATCTTATTACGTGGTTTGGTAAGGATTTATATATGAGTAAGACAATCTGGCTGAAAGATGCGAATGGGGATGTTATTGCTGCAGCTCCGTTTAGTCCGCTTACAATACCACCACTCGGTACAGATCGTAACGGTTTTAATTTGTTTTTTCAATTATTAGTAGGTGCAAAGTTTACAATATTATTTGTATTTGGCGTATGTAGCGTACAAGTGTTTCTCGGTACTATATTAGGTGTAGCATTAGCTCATACACCATCTATCGTACAAAATTTATTTCAAAAAATATGTAAAGTGTATTTCTTTATTCCGACAGTGCTATGGGCGATTTTGTGGATGTTTCCAATCATGTTGCACAGTGAATTAACTGGATTTAATATGGAAATTATTATAAAGCAGTTTACTGTTCTTTGTTTTGCGCTGTTACCAGCTGTTATTCTTTATGTGAATCAAGAAATCAATTTATTTATGAAAAATGAGTTTGTTACAACTTCGAAAATATTAGGAGCTTCAAAGTTTCGGATTATTAGAAAGCATATATGGTTGTATTTAAAAGAAATTCTTGTCGTCCTTTTTTTACAGCAGTTTGTTCAATTATTTACGTTATTAATTCATTTGTCATTTTTCGGAATTTTAATTGGGGGACGAGGCGTAGATTATGATACGGGGAAACCATACTCACTTACGAATGAGTGGGCGGGTTTAATCGGTCTATACAAAAGTGAATTTTTAGCAGCACCATGGATTGTCATTGCGCCACTATTATTCTTTACTGTTTCTATATTCGTTTTACATATGATGATCAAGGGGATAAAGAAAGAGCGCGGTAGCAGTCTATATTCTATGTATAAAAAGACAAAGAAAGAGTCATATGAACAAAGACAGGAAAAGAAGGAAATAGATAAATCATTGTTCATTCCGGTGTCTTCTAACTCGATAGAAAAAGGTAGTTAACAAAAAAAAGAATTTGCCGTAAGGGCAAATTCTTTTTTTACTGTAAAGGAACTATGAATTTAAAAAATTTATTAGTTCCTTATTTAATTCATCCGCTTGATCGATTGGAGAGCCATGACCGCTATTTGTAAGAGGATATAGCTCAGAGTTTTTAATGCGTTCTTTTGTTAGCTCAGCACTTTTGTAAGGGATGAGTTGGTCGTGAACACCGTGGAATATTTTTGTTGGGACGTTAATTTTATTTAAGTCCTTCGTCACGTCTTCGTTTGCAGCAGCTTGCAAAATTTTGATGAGAGCATAAGAAGCGGACTGCATACCGAGATAAGAAAACCAGTCTAACGTGGCAGCTCCTAAGTTTCTATTAAAAAATGATAAAGATACATCATTAAGAAATTTAGGCAGATTTGCATACATTTGAGCAATCAGAGCATCTGCTTGCTCTTTCGGTACGCCGTAAGGGGATTGTTGGTTTTTTACGAAAGAGGGGGAGACGGCATCAATTAATGCAAGTTTAGAAATACGGCGACCGTTATATCGTGACATGTATCGAATAGAAAGAGCACCGCCGACTGAGAAACCAACTAACGTAGTATTTTCTATTTGAAGTGCTTCTAATACAATTGCGATATCGTCAGCTAAACGGTCATATGTGTAACCAGTCCATGGTTTATCAGATTGCCCGTTTCCGCGAATGTCCATTGCGACGCAGCGAAACCCGTGCTGTGGTAAAACATTGAATTGATATTGAAACATTTGGTGATTTAAAGGCCAGCCGTGTACAAAGAAAACAGTTTTACTGTCAGGACCTGGGTTCATATCTTGCACAAAAATGTGTATATCTTTTTCCACTGTAACGAACATGACGTATCCTCCTCATGCATTTTAATAGGCTCTTTCCCAAAATCGCTGTTTTGTCATTGCCTGAATAAATTCATTCGCAAGTAAGGTAGGGTTTTCTTCTGTTATAACGCCAGGTTTTCCTTCGATGTTTAAAGATTGAATAATAGTAGTTCCGTTTTGGAAAGCGCCAATTGGCTTAAAGTGATTATATGATTCTACGACAAATGAACTTGCTTTGTTAAGAAAATGATCATCAATATTTCCACCAATAAGAAGTAGCCCATCGTAAAGAAGCGGTGATCCTGTTAAGAAAGTATCATTCACTTCCCACTTTACATTTTGAGAGCCTTGCACAAAACCTAATCGTTCGGAAATAATAACGGGCTGAAGACCGGCTTGTTTGAATTGATTTATAATATATTGTGCGTTTTGACCGTCATATCCGTTTGCGACAATGACGCCTACTCGTAATGTATTTGGGCTGAATGTTGTATGTTCCATACTTAGTGCTGGTGAGGATTTTGTAACATTTGATTCTTGAACATTTGGCACTGTTGCCCCGACTGCTTCAGCTACTAAAGTAGCTAATTCTGTACTTATATGACCAATCATATCTACGACTTGTTGGCGAACTGATTTACTTTTTACTTTTCCTAATTCAAAGGAGAAGGCCTGCATAATATGGATTTTTTCGACGTGGCTCATACTATTCCAAAATAAACGGGCTTGTGAGAAATGGTCTTTAAAACTAGCGGCTGTTTCTCTTGTTTTATGTCCGGAAACAGTAGAAGGATATGTAACGAAACCGCCTTTCGTACCAGGTACAGTAAAGGGAGAGTTATTAGCTAAAGAGTTATTATGGTAAGCGACTTTTCCTTTATCAATTATATATTTAGACGCACCATCTCTTTGATTGTTATGAAAAGGACATACTGGGCGGTTAATCGGTAACTCTTGATAGTTTGTACCGACGCGGGCTAATTGCGTATCTGTATAAGAAAAGAGTCTACCTTGTAAGAGAGGATCATTTGTAAAATCGATACCGCGGACGATGCTTCCAGGGTGCAGTGCGACTTGTTCTGTTTCCGCAAATACGTTATCAACGTTCCGATTTAACGTCATTTTTCCGATGATTTTAACAGGGAAGTCTTCTTCCGGCCAAATTTTTGTTGCATCTAATATATCAAAATCGTATTTAAATTCGTCCTCTTCTTCTAAAATTTGAACGCCAAGTTCGTACTCAGGGTAGTTTCCAGCATTAATATTTTCCCATAAATCACGGCGATGGTAATCCGGATCAGCACCGCCTAGTTTTTGAGCTTCATCCCAAATTAACGAGTGAACACCAAGCTTAGGCTTCCAGTGGAATTTTACGAATCGTGACTTTCCATGTTTATTAACTAAGCGGAATGTATGAACGCCGAACCCTTGCATCATTCGAAAACTTCTCGGAATTGTACGGTCAGACATAATCCACATCATCATCGCAGCTGATTCTTGATTATTGGCGATAAAGTCCCAAAAAGTATCATGTGCTGTTTGTCCTTGAGGAATCTCATTATGTGGCTCTGGTTTAAGAGCATGAATAAGATCCGGAAATTTAATACCATCTTGAATGAAGAAAATCGGGATGTTATTACCCACTAAATCGAAATTTCCTTCCTCTGTATAAAACTTAACAGCGAATCCTCGTACATCTCGGTTCGTTTCATTTGCACCTTTTGATCCTGCAACTTCAGAAAAACGAATAAAAATAGGTGTCTTTTTAGATGGGTCTTGTAAAAAATGAGCCATTGTTAAATCTTCTAAAGAATCATATAGCTCAAAAACACCATGTGCTCCGTAACCGCGAGCATGAACGACTCTTTCAGGAATTCGTTCACGGTCAAAATGAGCGAGTTTTTCTCGCATAAGGAAATCTTCTAAAAGTGTAGGACCACGATCGCCGGCTGTTAAAGAGTTTTCATCATTTGAAATTTTGACACCCGTATTCGTTGTCATCTCTTTTCCCTCATTGTTTTTCGTAAAGGATTGTAACTGTTCTATCTTCTTATTTTCACGACCGTCCATATAAAGCACCTCCCATATTATACGTATTATTGTTCATGATTTTTATGCTTACATATGGTCTGAAGAAGTATATTATCTATGGATTGATTTTCCTCATTTGTTCAATTTATCTTTGTTTGTCTATGAAAATCATTTATTATAATAAATGGTATTCTTTTGAAGGGGTGTTGAAGTGGGAGAGAGTTTTCTATCAGCTAAAGAAGAAAAGAAAAACGCTAAGATTTTCTTATGGGTAATACATGTTATTTTAATTGTATACGAGGTTGCATACGCGATTATATTAGAAGATACAATGCCTTTAGGAAATTGGCATAAAGTGATATGGAAGCTTGCATATATTATGGCTATATTAGGTATTAGTGTTTACTTATTTGAGAGAGGAAAAGCATATTTAGTTAAATATACATATTTATTTGCATACATGATCGCAGAGACTTTTAATATTGGATGGTATGCTTTTCATAATACAATAGCATTTGATGAAGGGAATGTAATTGAATATATTTTCATTTTCTTCGTACCGATATTTTTGAGTAAAAGATATTTATTTGTCTTAGCGCCATTTCTTATAGGGAAATATATGATATACCTATTTGTATTTGGAGAACTTAACTTGTTTATGTCTCTTGTTATAAATATGGTGTTACTTTTCGTGTCATTTATTATTTTAAATCGATTTTTACAATATCTTTCAGCAGTAAAGGGACGTATTGCAGAGGCAAGTCAGTCACAAAAATTGGCGGTTATCGGAAAAATGGCAGCGACAGTCGGACATGAAATTAAAAACCCACTTGCTTCATTAAAAGGGTTTACGCAATTACAGAAAGAGAAACACGAAAAAGACGCAACATATGAACAAATGATTCTCGAAATCGAAAATATGAATAATATGATTAGTGAATTAATGGAGGTTGCTACATGTAAACCTTCTGTTTATGAAAAACACATTGTAAGTGATGTTTTAGTACAAGCGGTAGAAAACATGCGCGAAAAAATGAACGAGTTAAATATAAATTGCACCTTTAATGAAGAGCAAAATAGAAGTGAAATTGAATGTGATAAACGCAAATTAAAAGGAGTATTTTTGTATGTTATTAAAAATGCTTTAGAGGCAATGGAGCATGGCGGAACATTAAAAATACAAGTTGAAAATAAAAAAAGAGATTACGTAATAGTAAGGATAGTAGATAGTGGTTTTGGGATAAAAAAGGATAATTTAGGAAGAGTTAAGGATGCTTTTTATACAACAAAGCAAGATAGAATTGGATTAGGTCTTACGGTAGCGGAGCGAATTATGACAGAGCATCTTGGAGAATTACACATTTCTAGTGAAGTAAAGAAAGGGACGAGAGTAGAAATACTACTCCCGAAAAAATGTGAGCGCAATGTGACACAAGATTAAGAGGTGTTGTTAAAGGAGTTATCATATGGAAAAAGGCAATATATTTGAAAAAGAAGAGATAAAGGCATTAATAATATTTTTAAGCTTATTCTTCGTTATATTTTTTGCATATGATTTTGCTGAAAAGGCGATGGTCCTTTTAGCAGATAAAAATCAAAAACTAGCAGATGTTTTTGGAGAAGGATTAGGTTTATGGCTATATAGTTTGATGGTTGGATTACTCTTTATAGGACTTTATTTTATGAAATGGAAAAAGCCGTATATTGTGAAGTATATTATTTTAATTGGCTATAATATATTGGATTTTATTAATAACTTCATTATTTATTACGGAAGTGATGCGGAATTTGATGGCGGGAATATAGTAGAAGGATTCTTTATTTTATTTGCACCGATATTTGTGAATAAGAGGTACTTTTGGTTAGTTGCCGGAACTATTGTTGGAAAATATGCACTTATGGGATTCGTTGTTCAATCCTTTATCGTTCTTATCCCAATAGCATTATATAGCGTGTTTGTTATTATATGTTGGATTATATTTTTAAGATTCCAATCTTACGTTCGTACACTTGAAATGATGGACAAAGAAATACAAAATGTAGAAAAATTAGCGATGGTTGGAAAAATGGCAACAGTAATTGGTGATAAGATTAGAAGACCGTTAGAAAAATTGAAAAAACTTGTGAATAAGCAAGCGAAAAAATATCCAGAAGATAAGATTTATAGTGAAATTATGAGACAGGAAGTAGAGCGAATTTATACAATTGCTACAGAACTAAATGGGTTTGAGAAATCTAAATCGGTAGAATCCGAAACTCATAATATTAAAGAAATCATCTCTTATGTTATCAGGGTTATGGAAAAGCCAGCTTTAGAACAAGGGATAAAAATGCATGCTATTTATAGTAAAGACATACCTTCAATTACATGTGATGAGAAACGATTGAAACAAGTATTTTTTAATTTAATTAAAAATGCGATTGAAGCAATGTCAGTTGGCGGAACTATTACTGTAAAAGTTATAGTGGAAGATGTGATCATTGTTCAAATTATAGATGAGGGATGCGGTATTTCGAAAGATAAAATTCCTAAGCTAAATGAAGCTTTTTACACAACGAAAGAAACTGGAACAGGCTTAGGATTAGTAGTTACGGAAAAAATTATTAAAGATCACCACGGTAAATTGAACTTTGAAAGTCAAGTTGGAGTTGGAACGACTGTTGAGATTATGTTGCCGATTTAACGGTGGGTATTTTAAAAAGGGGAAATCACTTTCTTTAGAGTGATTTCCCTTTTCATTTTGGATGGAAGTACGGAATCCAATAAAGGGGATGTTTACAATATTGACATAGTGTACCAATTTGAAAAATCAAAATATGGATATATCCAAGGTGAGGTATATAATGAATTTGTCTGTTATTTGTTTTAATTTATTTGTAATTTTGTTGGCCTCGGTAGCGAAGTTTTTTTGTAAAATGAACGATTTGTAAGAGTGGGCTATATATCAGTGATTAGAAAAACAGAATATAAAGCACTTGTCGTAATCCCGGGGGTAATATAAAGAGATATCGCATCCCCCCTCGAAACCAGGTTTCCAGTTGTAATACTAGTCCAAGTTACAGTGGCAGGTCCAGGTACTGGAGTAGGGTTATACACTTGAGGTTGTCTAGAGCCAATATCCGTAGGTTTAATTGAAAATGTCATAGTCCCCGTAATTTTATCTGTAGTAGTTAAAGTGACAGTAGATAGGATGTAACTAGAGGTAGGGGCAGAGAGGTTTGTTGGGACATCCTTGCAAATATCAATCGTATAAACAGCAGCGGGTAAGTTATTAATATTTATAGATGCAGCAAAACCAACTATATTCCCAGCTCCAGCAGTTACATACGGAATAACGTTAGAATCAATTCCTGGAGAACCTGCTATACGTTGAAACCCAGCATTCGTCCCTTGAAAAACAATACTTTTCGCTGATGAACTACCTGCAGGTCCAGTGATGCCGGTAGAACCAGTGATGCCAG
>NZ_JBALMG010000010.1:8440-24962 GCF_036963225.1 Bacillus sp. JJ783
GAACCAGTGATGCCAGTAGGTCCACCTTCTACTAATACGATATAATCTGGGGACACATTCGGAAACCCTTGAGGTGCATCTTTTTTTACAACATAGCCGCTACTTGTGTAAGTCACAACTTGTCCCGTTTTATAGTTAGGAGCGGCTGCTAGACTAAAAGCGGTAGTACTTTGTAAACCGGCCCCGGTAGGTCCGGCATTGCCAGTAGGACCTGTAGCACCAGTAGGTCCAGTGCTTCCGATAGAACCACTGTTGCGTCTACCGTCACAACTAAAGCAATTGCGTTGGTACATATATTGTCTCCTTTCTATATTTTTGAAAATCTAGTTTTAAAAGTAGAACTACTATATATATATTGTAGATTCTATATTTTTGTGTGGTCGATCGTATTGTGTATATAGATTTCAAAAATAGGGGAGGTGTTATTAGTTTGATAACCACCATGTCTCCTGTGGAATCAAAGTAACGTCTACATCAAAATCCTCCTTAAGATAATTCTTACTTTGTTAGTTGTTTTTATTTTTCATAGCAAAATAAGAAGCGGATGTAAAACAAATAAAACCTAGAATCCAGCCAATAGAAGGAGGATAGGGAAGTATATGTTGTAATACCATTCCGCTAGAAATAAAAAAGCTACCTAATAGACTTAAGAAAATGGGATATCGCTGTAGTTTGAACATCAGTGATATAGCATCCTTTACCACATACATTGTATGTTAGTCTTAATTTTCTGTATATAAATTTTAAGAAAAATGGTGGTACAATATATAAAGGATACGAGAAGAGAGGATGTAGATTTACGCATGTACGTTACTGTAACAGAAGCAGCATATAAAAAGATTATGGATACGATTCCAAATGAAGCGAAATATATAAAATTATTTTACGATAATGAAGGTTGCGGTTGTGTTATGAGCGGGATTATTGATTTAGTAGCCGTTTCAGAGAAAGATGAGCGCGATGTAGATATTGAATCAAGCGTACTGAACTTTATCGCAGATCGAACAAAGCTTGTATTTATGGATGATAAGTTAACAGTTGATTGGCATGAAGTTGGAGGGACTTTTCAGCTGAAGAGCCCAAGCCAGTTTTATAATCCGAATATGAAGTTACATGTTCGAGTATAGTAAAGAAAAGGCGGCCCAAAAATATTTTGGAGCTGCCTTTTCTTTATAGTATAGGGTGCTACTATTGTCGTTTCTTGTTGGTAAGTCGATATTCCTTGTCGAATCGCTGATATATTTTGAAAATCGTCTATAAAACTTCATTTACTAAGATAAGGTTCTTCATACAATAAAAAGATTTTTTCACATAATGAAATGTACACATAGTTGAATTTTCTGTATAATTTTCTTTGCGGAGGGGATTGCGCATGAAAAGATGGGGAATTGAGTTATTAATTTTAAGTGTCGTTATTATTTGGGGGATTAACTATACGATTGCGAAATATGGACTTTTAGAATTTACAGCGATTGAGTTTACTGCAGTTCGAATGATGGCAGCAGCACCACTACTGTTATTACTTACGTTCTTTATCGAAAAGTCACTTTATATGGAGCGAAAAGATATACCAAGATTAATCATGGTTAGCACGGTAGGTATTGTACTGTATCAAACGCTATTTATGGAGACTGTACAATATACATCCGCTACAAATGCCTCTTTACTCATTTCTATTTCACCTATTTTTACAACTTTATTTGCGATTTTCTTGAAACAAGAAAAATTTTCTTCTCGAAAGTTAATCGGTTCTATGATTGCTTTTGTTGGTGCTACATTAGTTTTAGTAGCGGGGCATTCACTCGCTAGTTCTTTCTACGGAAATGGGATTGGACTAATTACATCGATATGCTGGGGACTTTATCCTGTTTTAGCAGGGCCATTAATAAAAAAATACTCTGCACTACGTGTTACTGCATGGTCGGCATTAGTCGGAGCGATTCCGCTCTTATTATTGAGCGGGCCACATGTATTTGTCATGCCATTTCACATTACACACGGAATGACATTGTTTGCTTTACTATATTCTATTTTCTTTGTAACAGTATTTGGTTTAGTGATGTGGTATGTTGGTGTTCAAAAAATTGGTGCGTCACATACGATGGTATATATGTATATAACACCGCTTGTAGCTGTTTTATTTGCAGCTGTATGGGCAAATGAATATGTATCGTTTCAACAAATAATCGGTGGAATTATCATTTTCTTCGGTCTATGGTTTGTGAAATCGGAGAAAATAGAAGCTCACTCTACCATACAAGAACCTATATCAAAATAGGAAAACAGATTACCTATGATCTGCTTTCCTATTTTTTTATTTTTGGTAAAAAGATGAGAAACAAGATAGCAGTAATAAGTGGAATTAAATTTAAAAATGGAATACGGAAGAGTGTAATAAGAATAATACCTGGAAGAAGAACACCGAGGACAGCATAGAAAATACTATGTCTTTTCGTGTACCAATACAAGGAAAGTCCAATAAGTGCAGGGACAATGAGGTGAATGAGAGCCATTAAAAAATAAACCATTAGACGCCCCCTTTATTTTTGTGCTTATTACATCATATCCGTATGTTCATAGATTGATATCACTTTTTTCATAAATGGACGAAAAATGTTTGGAAAAACGTCACATTTATGAGGGATTCTACATTGTAAATCTTGTATAATATTATTTTCTAAAAGCATTTTAACAACATAAACATACAGTTTATGTTGTTTTTAATTTGAATGAAATAGATTTTAAGTAGCATGGACTCGAAAGAAATGAGTTATATAGCTTTGGTTGGATAGATAAAAACTATTGAAGGGGAGTACAACATGATTAGTATGTCATTAAGGTCGTTTAAAATTCAATCGTATTATCTACTAGGTATTCTGTTATTAGGCTGGATGTTAACACCGTTTTCAGCACATTTTCTAGGTGCAGGAATTGGACTTATTGTAAGCATGTATTGTGTTTGGATTTTAGGAAGGCGTATCGAAAAACTTGGAGATAGTATCGTAAAGAAGACGAAAGCGCCGACGCTTGGTATGTTTAATCGCTTTGCAGCTGCTATTTTGGGTGCTATTATTATGTACGAAATTGAGCATCATATGGTAATGTGGGCATTTGCAGTAGGGATTCTAGGTGGTTATTTCTTAATCATTGTGAATTTAGGGTATTATAGTATGAAGGATGAAGAAGAATTAATAAAGGGCTAAAAAAGATGAAAAGATAAAAAGGTAAAAAGCCTCTTTTTAGATGGAACAGAGGATCCAGCGGTTAGGGCCTTTTTTAGCCACATGCGATGTGAAACCAGAAGGAGCAAGTGAGCGTAAAACCTATTTATATTTTCGAAGCCGTGATTTGTATGTATGGAAATCCGAGTATATCAATTGAAAATTAGGTTTGGCACTTTTTTAGATGGAATAGAGGATCTGGCGATGGATAGAAGCGGTTAGACTTCTTTTTAGCCCTATGCGGTGTGAAACTAGAAGGAGAGAATGAGCGAGAAATCTGTTTGCTGTGGTTTGTATGTGGGTAAATTAAAGAATATATAGAAAGAAGCTTACGCGAAAAACGTAAGCTTCTTTTTTATGTAAGTATGTGTAGCCGTTAAGCCGCATTGGGTTTTGTCGGTGAGTACGCGAAACTTTTGGCTACACGATACTTATTCATATGAGTAAAGGGTTATTGCAACAGAAAGTTTATATATTAAGCGATTGGACCGCCTAAGTTAATAATATCTTCAGAAACGCTATCGAATTTTTTGAAGTTTTCTTTAAATTCGTTTGCAAGCTCAATTGCTTTCGCTTTGTAAGCATCTTTATCAGCCCAAGTTTGTTCAGGCATTAATACTTCGTCAGGTACACCTGGAACGTGACAAGGTACTTCAAGGCCAAAGATGTCGTGTTTTGCAGTTTCAGCTTTAGCAAGTTCACCGCTTAGTGCTGCTTGAATCATTGCACGAGTGTAACCTAAGTTCATACGTTTACCAACACCGTATTCGCCACCAGTCCAGCCAGTGTTTACTAAGAATACTTTTGCATTATGTTTCTCGATTTTTTCACCAAGCATTTCAGCATAACGAGATGCATCAAGCGGTAAGAATGGTGAACCGAAGCAAGTAGAGAATGTAGCTTGCGGAGATGTAACACCGCGCTCTGTTCCTGCTAGCTTACTAGTGTAACCGCTTAAGAAGTGGTACATAGCTTGCTCTTTTGATAACTTACTGATTGGAGGCAATACGCCAGATGCATCAGCAGTTAAGAAAATAATTGTATTTGGATGTCCTGCAACACTTGGCAGTACGATATTGTCAATCGCATGCATAGGGTATGCAGCACGTGTATTTTCTGTTAAAGTAGTATCGTTATAGTCAGCGATGCGTGTTTGACCATCAATGACAACGTTTTCTAAAACTGAACCAAATTTGATTGCATCGAAGATTTGTGGCTCTTTCTCATGAGAAAGGTTTACACATTTTGCATAGCAACCGCCTTCAATATTGAATACACCGTTATCAGACCAACCGTGCTCATCGTCACCGATTAATTTACGGTTTGGATCAGCAGATAATGTTGTTTTGCCTGTTCCAGATAAACCGAAGAATAGTGCTACGTCGCCTTCTTCGCCTACGTTTGAAGAGCAGTGCATAGAAAGAATGTCTTGTTCAGGTAGTAAGAAGTTCATAATAGAGAAGATTGATTTTTTCATTTCTCCAGCGTATTCTGTACCACCGATTAGTACGATACGTTTTTCGAATGAAACCATAATGAATGCTTCAGAATTTGTACCGTCAATTGCTGGATCTGCTTTGAAGTTTGGTGCAGAAACAATTGTGAACTCTGATTCGTGAGTTGCTAATTCTTCTTCATTTGGACGAATAAATAATTGATGTACGAACAAATTATGCCATGCATATTCGTTAACAACTTGAATTGGTAGGCGATAGTTGCGATCAGCGCCAGCAAATCCTTTGAAGATGAATAACTCTTCTTTTTCTTTTAAGTATTCTAAAACTTTTATATATAATTTATTAAAATGTTCTTCAGAGATCGGTTGGTTCACGGCTCCCCAAGCAATTTTGTCAGCAACCGATGCTTCCTTCACAATAAATTTATCTTTAGGAGAACGTCCTGTGTATTTTCCTGTTGAAGCAGAAACGGCACCAGTAGAAGTTAATTTCCCTTCGTTTCGCATTAATACTTTTTCCACTAATTGCGGAACACTTAATTGAATCTGTGCATTGCTTCCGTTCAATAATTCATGTAAACCAATTTGGACATTCACAGTACTCATATTTATATACCATCCTTTTCATTTAATGAAATATTTCTCGTAATCCCCATCAAGAGTATAACACAATTATATAAATAATGTATACTATTTATTTATTTTTGTTTGTGTGAATGTATCATTTCCTTATTAATATTTCATTCTATGCGTATTGAGAAAAACTTTCAGGAAAATGTGAATATTAATTGACAAATGAATATCATTTCTTTAGTATAGGTTGGGACGGATACTCTCTTATCCCGAGCTGGCGGAGGGACAGGCCCGATGAAGCCCAGCAACCTCACTTGTAGTGGTAAATACAGGTGAATAGGTGCTAAAACCTGTGCGAGGCTAACGGTCTCGAACGATAAGAGCAAAGGGCAAAAAGCAGTATGCAAGTAGCAAATTAAACCTTTCCTCTATGTTAAGTAGGAAAGGTTTTTCTGTATGCTTGTGTGGGAGAATAAATGTATGTCGCAGTTTGTGGCAAATTAAGGATGAGTTCCGTACAATATATACAATTACTGTAGGGAGGTTTACCACATGACAAAAAAACGTCATCTGTTCACATCTGAGTCTGTAACTGAAGGACATCCAGATAAAATTTGTGACCAAATTTCTGATTCAATTTTAGATGCGATCTTAGCAAAGGACGCAAATGCACGTGTAGCTTGTGAAACAACTGTAACAACTGGTTTAGTATTGGTAGCGGGGGAAATTACGACTTCTACTTACGTAGATATTCCAAAAATCGTTCGTGAAACAATTCAAGGCATTGGTTACACACGCGCAAAATATGGATTCGATGCAGAAACTTGTGCAGTTTTAACATCTATCGATGAGCAATCTGCTGACATCGCTATGGGTGTTGACCAAGCGCTAGAAGCACGCGAAGGTCTAATGACTGACGCTGAGATTGAGGCAATTGGTGCAGGAGACCAAGGTTTAATGTTTGGCTTCGCATGTAATGAAACACAAGAATTAATGCCACTTCCAATCTCGCTTGCTCACAAATTAGCTCGTCGTTTAACTGAAGTACGTAAAGATGACACATTATCATACTTACGTCCGGATGGAAAAACGCAAGTTACAGTTGAGTATGATGAAAATGGTAAACCTGTACGTGTGGATACAATTGTAATTTCTACACAGCATCATCCAGATGTTACATGGGAAGAAATCGATCGCGATTTAAAAGAACATGTAATTAAAGCTGTAGTTCCAGCAGAATTAATGGATGGAGAAACGAAATTCTTCATTAACCCAACTGGTCGCTTCGTAATTGGTGGACCACAAGGTGATGCTGGTTTAACAGGACGTAAAATCATCGTTGATACTTACGGTGGATACGCTCGCCATGGCGGTGGTGCATTCTCTGGTAAAGATGCAACGAAAGTTGACCGTTCAGCAGCATATGCAGCTCGTTATGTTGCGAAAAATATCGTAGCAGCTGGTCTTGCTGACAAAGCAGAAGTACAACTTGCATACGCAATCGGCGTAGCGCAACCAGTATCAATTTCAGTTGATACATTTGGCACTGGTAAAGTATCTGAAGACGTACTAGTGGAACTAGTTCGTAACAACTTCGATCTTCGCCCAGCTGGTATTATTAAAATGCTAGACTTACGTCGCCCAATTTACAAACAAACAGCAGCTTACGGCCACTTCGGACGTACTGATGTAGATCTTACATGGGAACGTACAGACAAAGCAGCTACTTTAAAAGAGCAAGCTGGTCTATAATATATGAAAAAGAAGCTTTGCGCGTGTCGCAAAGCTTTTTTTATTTGGTTTTATCCCGCATTAACGGGCAGTAAGCCTCCCACCTCAAAATTAAAGCAAAAAAGTTAGGTAGGAGGCTAACTGCCCGTAAAAGCCCGATTGGTGAAGGCTAATAATCAGTGGGGAAGAACAAAACCCCCCACTGATTAAAGTTGCACTTTATTTACTACTTGAATGTAAGAACTACAATAAACTTCCCCGTCTAGCTCAATATACTTCTTCATATTTGTCATACCACTTGCCGGAAATGGCATGTGAATCCATGTTTTTTCATACGTTTGTATTTCCTTTTCACATAATTTACAAAGGATTGGTTTCTTACGGAACATAGACAATCAACCTTTCAGTTGACGCGCTTTTCCTGCGCAAAAAGCACTGCTCAGTAAAAATAGCGTTGCGAATATAATACTCACTAATGTAGCGTATGGAATTGCGCCTTTTAAAGAAAAGCCGACAGTGATGGAAGCGACAAATAAGAGGATGAATGTCGTTGTTAATTTTTTATAAATTTCCATAGTATGTGAACCTCCGAATTATGTTGTATTGTAAATTTAAAAACTAAACCTATTATGTAGAAAACATAAGAAGAGATAAATGGTAGCTAATGATGTGAAAGCTAGGAGTATAAGAAATGGAAATAGTATACCTATTTAAATTCCTTTTTGTGGGTTTTCATACTTATATTGTATCATGACGTATCGGTGGCTTCATACAGAATTGTGTAAAGATATGTATGATAAAATGAAGAAAAGCTTTTAAGAAGGGGAAGATGAAAAATGAGTGTAACTGAACATAAAAAACAAGCACCAAAAGAAGTGCGTTGTAAGATCGTGACGATTTCCGATACACGCACAGAAGAGACAGATAAGAGCGGACAGCTATTACATGAATTATTAAAAGAAGAAGGACATAAAGTGACTTCTTATGAAATTGTAAAAGATGATAAAGAAAGTATTCGGCAAGCAGTGTTAGCTGGTTATCATAGGGAAGATGTTGATGTCGTACTAACTAATGGCGGAACTGGTATTACGAAACGTGATGTAACGATTGAGGCAGTATCCGTGTTATTAGATAAAGAAATTGTTGGATTTGGTGAGTTGTTCCGTATGATAAGTTACTTAGAAGATATCGGAAGCGCTGCGATGTTAAGTCGAGCAATTGGCGGTACGATTGGAAGGAAAGTTGTATTTTCGATGCCGGGGTCTAGCGGAGCAGTTCGCCTTGCGATGAATAAGTTAATTTTACCGGAGTTAGGTCATATTACATTTGAGCTGCATCGCCAATGAGTAAGTGGGCTGGAATTGTATTAGCAGGAGGTATGTCGAGTAGATTCGGTGAGCCCAAAGCATTAGCGAGCTGGGGTGGGAGTACTTTTGTTGAGCATATTTTGAAAGTGATGACAAGTACGCTTCAAGAAGTTGTAGTCATTAGTCATTCTGATATAAAAGAGCGAGTGGAGCAATTAGTACAAGTTCCCGTTATAGAAGATATTCCGCATTATAAAGGAAACGGCCCGCTTGCTGGAATTGTATCAGGAATGGAATATATCGAAGCAGATTGGTACGCTATTATGCCTTGCGATGCACCAAATGTTTCGCAAGAGTGGTTTACTATTTTATTAGAACAAACGAGTGATGAGTGTGATGCGGTTGTGCCTATTATTAATGGAAGAAAACAACCGTTACTTGCGGCGTATCATAACCGTGTGAAAGAGAAGATTTACACTTTACTTCAGGAAGAGAAAAGAAGCATGGGGCAGCTTTTATCACAATGTAATGTGAAATATGTTGCCGGAGAAGATGTACAAGCAAATGCAGAATGGTTTATAAATGTGAATACGAAAGAAGAATATGTACAGGTTCAAAAAAACCTTTCAAATGAATGAAAGGTTTTTTGATATACAGAAATTGGGGAACAATTACTGTATAAAGGTATGTGAGTAAGTTGATTTTAAGGGGAATTTCTTAAAATCATCATACAGTAAAAATACTGTATAACCATATTTTAATTTTTATGGTTTTTTATTACAAGTCTGTTTAGTTATGTGTCTTTTTGGTATAATGAATATAGAAATAAAGCGATATTTCACTTTATGTATCATTTAGTAAACGAAATTTTATAATTGTGTAATAAACTCCCTTCACGTTGTAAATAGCCAGTAAAGGTCACGTTTGGTTGCGGAGCAGCTCCACACAAACAATTATGAAAGTGATTCATATACATCTTTAGTTCTATACGATAAACATAGAATATATTTACAAATATAACATTTGATGGGTAGCGGAATAGAGAGGCCTGTTTTATACTAATATTGTGTCACCCCTTCTAAGGGACAGCGCACAACCGGTTATTGGCTAATGGGAACATTCTCATTTTGCCAGTGCCGGTTTTTTAGTAGATAATGATGATAATAAAGTGAAACTATAATCAGTTGGGGTTTTGTTCATTCCCTATTGATTATTAGCCTTCACCAATCGGGCGTTTACGGGCAGCAGGGCTCCCACCTGACTTTTGAGGTGGGAGTCTTACTGCCCGTAAATAGCGGGATAAATTTTTTGAGGGAGGGATCGTTTTGAAAAAGATAGATTTTACTTCTATGAGAGAGCAAGTAGCTAGTTTTTATATTTATTCTATCTCTTTTCTTGGTTTAATTGCTGTTATTATTTCCTTATTTTTAAGTGAAATGCCTTCCCATCTTATACTGCTTTTGTTGTTAATTATGTTTATGGGAATTACTGAGTATTTTCCTATCCGCATTTGGAGAGGGGGAATCACACTCAGCCTTACACTTATTTATACAATGAATTGGCAGTTTGGAATGCATATAACTGTTGTTTCGTGTGTGGGTGTGATGTTATGTATCCAATTGTTTCGCCGCTTATCTATGCAAAGGACAGTATTTAATTGTGCGCAACTTGCTCTTAGTATCGTATTAGCAGAATGGCTTTCCGGTGAATGTTTCTCTCTTTTTATTTCTGGAATGAATCTTTCAGTTTTATATGAAAAATTCATAATTTTGTTTTTATTCAGCGCATTCCTTTGCCTTTTTAACGGTTTATTTTACGATCTTTTAATCATACTTCTTCCTCAGCCCTATCCGCTAGAAGAGTGGCGTAAAAAGAATATGTTAGTACTCTTGAGTTTGAGTTTTTGTTTATTTTATTCTTCACTTATACATATTTTAGATTACCGATATCGTGGAGTGATGGATGAAATTATGGTTCTGTTCTTCTTTTTCCCGCTTGTGGCAATCTGTATCATTAGCTCTTTCGTTAGACAAATACGGGTGGAAAAAGAACGATTATATAAGCTTTTTTCCATTACGACGGAATTAAGTCATGGATTATCTGCCGGAAACTTACAGCAGATGAAACAATCACTGAAAGGATTCTTAGGAATACAGGCATATGTTTTATGGGCAAAAGATGAAGAGAACTGGACACTTTTATTAAAGGATGGAAAAGTACGTCGTGATATTTCTAATTATTCTGACCTGCATAAGAAGTTTGAAGAGATATCAGAAACTGTTGTTGTTACTGATTGGAAAACAGGTATGGCTCCGGGAGATGAAGTGTTTGAAAATACTATGCGCTCGCTTGTATATTTACCTCTTAAGGTAAATCATGAATTAGTTGGAATGTTTGTGGCAGGGAAAAGCAGGAGTGCGAGTTTTATTACTGAAGATGTACAGACTTTAGCTACGTTTGCCAATCAATTAGGTAGCTTGCTTAAAACACGGACACTCGTCTCTGAACAGGAAAAAAGAACGATTTTAGAAGAAAGAAATCGAATTGCTCGTGAAATCCACGATGGAATCGCACAAGCATTGGCTGGAGTGATATTTCAGATGGAGTCAGCTCAGAAAAAATATGCAGATCGACCAAAGGACATGCAGCAAGTGGTAGATACAAGCATAAAAAAATTACGGAAGAGTTTAAGTGAAGTTCGTTATTCTATTTATGCTTTAAAGCCATATCCAACACAAAGATTAGGACTAAAACAAGCAATTATAAATAAAGTTCAATCCTTAAAACAAGAATATGGTCTAGCCATTCTATATCATGAAAGAGGCCGTTCTCGAAAACTTAGTTTTACGAAAGAACGAGTCATCTTCGATACTTTACAGGAGAGCTTGCAGAACATTATAAAGCATGCAAAGGCAGATAAAGTTGACATTTTACTAAGCTATCAACGGGAACATGTACTTTTAAAGGTAAAGGATAACGGAATTGGCTTTTCTCTTTTTGAATCTATGATTAAAGCAAAGCATGAGCCGCATTATGGTATATTACATATGAATGAACAGGCTGAACAGCTAGGGGCTACCCTTCAGATTGATAGTTCAGCAGGAAAAGGTACAGAAATCACATTGTTAATTCCAGATTCAGAAATGGGGGAGGAGTATCATGATTCGAATATTAGTAGTGGATGATCATACTGTTTTGCGTGATGGAATTCGAAGTATATTGGAACTCGAATCTGATATGCGAGTAGTTGGAGAAGCTGTTTCCGGGGATGAGGTAGTAAAGAAAGTGGAAGATTGTAGGCCTGATTGTATTTTAATGGATATTAATTTACCGGGGAAAAATGGTATTGAGGCTACATCACTCGTGAAAGATCAGTATCCGAACTGCCGTGTTCTCGTATTGACTATGTATGAACATGATGAATACTTGATGGCTGCTCTTCGGGCAGGTGCAGACGGTTATTTACTGAAGGATTCATCATCCGAGCAGGTAGTGGCGGCAATCCGAATGGTATTACAAGGAGATTCTGTGATTCATCCGCGTATGACTAAAAAGTTGATTACATATCATCAGCAAACGAAATCGGAATCAAATGAAAATGAACTAACAGAGCGTGAAAAAGAAATACTGTTTGAATTGGCTAAAGGTCTTAGCAATAAGGAAATTGCTGAAGCTCTATATATCAGTGACAAGACAGTTAAAATCCATATTAATAAGATTTTCAGAAAACTAAATGTGAAAAGCCGTTCACAAGCAGTCATATATGCCGTTCGAAATCAGCTTGTTCCATTTTCTTAAATAAAAATCATTTAAAAGGTTAAAAGAACTACTCTGTACCTTATTATTTTACTCAAAATAATAAGGCGCGGAGTAGTTCTTTTGTACTATACGGTATAGAACTAATAACTAAAAAAATATTACTTTTTGATAATTTTCAGAAAAGTTTAAATTTAATAAGATAAGAAAGTAGAGTCGTAGCCTAATAGCTTCGGAAATTTATGTTATGCAATGACTACAAATACAAATAAATTTAGATGGGGGAACTTGTATGAAGAGAGGGAAATTTGGGAGGGTTCTTACAGGAACGTTAGTTGCTGGTATGCTAGTGTCACAAGGTATTCCGTATAATGTATTGGCAGAAAGCGCGGTTGAACTGAAGCCAGTTGATAATGCGGAACAGGTACTAATGAATCTGTCTCCAGAACAAAGAAAAGTGTTGGAACAGCTAGATGTAAGTCCTAATTTTACGATTTCACCTGATATTGATTCTAATAGTCCTGAATTAGTTAACGTTATCGTGGAATTCAATCAAGCTCCAGCAAAAATTGAAGTGATGAAACAAGCGGCGAAAGGGAAGAAAATAGCTGCTACTACTGCGCAAGCAAAAGTGGATGAAGAGCATAAAGTGTTCAAACAACATGTCGAATCCTTAAAATCGAAGAAGGATGCCGGTACGTACGATACGGAAAAAGTGAAAATCACACGTGAATATAAGAATGCAATCAACGGTGTAGCGATGACGATACCTGGTGTGGCTGTGCAGGAGCTGATCCAATCTGGAGTAGTAAAACGTGTCTTTAAAGATTACGAGGTAAAAGTGGAACCTCCGGTAGAAGCAAAAGAAACAATCGATCCGAAAATGGCGGACAGCATTCCACAAATTGGCGTGGACAAGCTTCATGCAGAAAACATTACAGGTAAAGAGATTAAAGTCGGCGTTCTTGATACAGGTGTTGACTATAATCACCCTGACTTAAAAGGTGCTTATAAAGGCGGATATGATTTTGTTGATAACGATGCAGATCCGATGGAAACAACATACGAGGATTGGATAAAAGCTGGTAAGCCAACAACCCCTGGCTATGTATATTACACAAACCACGGTACACATGTAGCGGGAACAATTGCAGCTCAAAAGAAAAACAATGCGGATTATGCTGTAAAAGGTGTGGCACCTGATGTAGATTTATATGCTTACAGAGTACTAGGACCATGGGGCGGAGGAAATACAGCGGGAGTCCTTGCTGGGATGGATAAAGCAATTGAAGATGGTATGGATGTCATCAACATGTCGCTAGGTGCGCAGACGAACGATCCGCTATATGCTACTTCTGTCGCAGTAAATAACGCCATGCTTTCAGGAGTAGTGACAGTTGTTGCCGCAGGGAACAATGGACCAAACGAAAAGACGCTCGGTTCCCCTGGAACTGCAGCTCTTGGCATTTCAGTAGGGGCAAGTGATGCTGCCATGTCTATTCCTACATTCAGCGCAAGTGTATCTAACGAAAAATTTGAAAATATGCAGCTATTAGGGAAAGATTTTCCTGATAAGTTAGAAGATCTACAAGGACAATCGATCCCGATTGTATTTGCGGGACTTGGTAAGCAAGCTGATTTTACGGGGAAAGATCTTAACGGAAAAATTGCGTTAATTCAGCGCGGAGAAATTACGTTTGATGAAAAAATTAAAAATGCTAAAAAAGCCGGAGCGAAAGCTGTTATCGTGTATAACAATGCTGACGGACAAATATCCGCCTACTTAGGTGAGGGGGTAGGTCTTATTCCATCTTTCCGTCTGTCAAAAGCGGATGGAGAACGGTTAAAGGCGCTAGGTGAAGTATCTTTCAAATTCGAGACGCTGGGCAATACAAAAACGGAAGGTGATCACTTAGCTGATTTCAGCTCCCGTGGGCCGGTAAACGGAAATTATGATATTAAGCCGGATGTAGTCGCTCCTGGTGTGTTGGTTTTCTCTACTGCACCGGAATACATCAATGATCCGCAGGACGGTATAAATTACGGCAATGCATATGTACGCTTGTCTGGTACTTCTATGGCTACCCCTCACGTAGCGGGTACAGCAGCATTGATTTTGCAGGAGCATCCAGAATACACTCCTTTCGATGTAAAAGCGGCTCTTATGAATACATCCGATGATTTGAATGGTCAGAATTCCGTATACGAAGTAGGCGCAGGGCGCATCGATGCGTATCAAGCCGTTCATACGGACACATCCATTAAAGTATTAGACAAAACACAAAATGTCGAGAACGGAAACGTTGTCGAAATTGACGAACAAACAGGATCCATCGTGTTTGGCAGACATGTTAAGCAAGGGGATAAACCGATTGAAGCGAGCAAAAAAGTAAATGTCCAAAACCACAGCAAGGAAGAAAAATCCTTTAAATTAGAAGTGGAGTATCACGGCGAACGTACAGGTATTCAAGATGCAGCGAAGAACGGTGTAAAAGTTGAGGTACCAGGCTCTATTACAGTAGCAAGTGGACAATCACAGGAGATGGAGCCGAAAATCACGATTCCTGCTAGCGCAGCGAAAGGCAGATATGAAGGGTATATCCATGTGACGAATGCGAACAATCCGGCCGAAACATATCAAATCCCATTCGCTGTCATGGTGACGGAAAAGGGATTTGAATATATAAAAACGACTTCACCATCCGTAACAAATACAACACCTTTCTGGCAATATTTAAACCCTATGGTCCACGGAATAATGAAGTTGAATAGCCCAATGAAAACAATCGATGTGCTTGTTAAGGACAGTAAAACAGGGGAAGCTGTAGGTTTTATAGGAACAGCGAACATCAGTAAATTGCCGACAGACGTAGAAACTTTTCTTCTAGGAGTATTCAGCGGTACTGTCTATCCATTTACAAATGATCCTTCCAAGCCGATTGGCGATCTTCCTGTGAAGCTTCCGGTAGGCGATTATATACTGGAAATGATTGCACATGATGAGGAAGGGAAATCATATGTTATAGACAATCCGCTTATTGTGGACAATACAGCACCGGAAGTAAATATGGATAAAAAACCAGGAGTGATCGAGATTAATGACTCCATGTTTACGGAAGAGGATGGACAAAAAGCAGTATGGTTACATGGAACGGCTAAGGATGAGACAGTGGACGTATTACAATCAAAAGGCTTAAACTATGACCAATCATCCAACAGCATGGGTTACTCTGCAAACTCTCCATTCATAAATGGGTACTTCCCGATCCAAGCGAATGGAGATGTAAAATTCGGAATTGAGGAAAGTGATATTGCAAAAAAACCTTTACATTTAACTTTGACTACGTTTGATATGGCAACGGCAATGGGTAAACAAAACTATGTCTTTGTAAAAGAAGGTACGGAATATACGACTTCTAGTTACGATAAGAAAGATGTGAAAGTCGGTGATAACGTTACGATGACACTGAGTCTCAATAATGTGAAGCAGCTTGTATCTGGAGAATTCCAGGCCGAGTTCATCAAAGATTTGTTTAAGTTTGAGAATGTGAAACTGAACAATGCGGTAAACGAGTACGCGAAGGACAAGGGCTTGGAAGTATCGCTGCAAGAACCTGTCGTGACAGAAGGAACTCACACTAATACAGTGAAGGTCGGCGCATCTATGAAAGGGAATGCATTCAGTGGTATGGATGGAGATATGCCTTTCCTTGATGTCACGTTCAAATTAGTAAGTGATGCATATTTCGATAATGTTATCGGATTTAATGTAAAACAGGCGTCTTATATGAAAGCTGGACAAACAGCAGCTACTGCCATTCCTTATCTCAAAACAGAAAACTTTAATATCATTCCAACGCATTCGAGAGTGCAGGGTTCCATCAAACCGGAAGCATTTTTGATTGGGTCTGAGGGCTCTCAGTACTTGAGAAAAGCGGATTATACAAAAATCGGTGCCCAAGTATATGCGATGTCACCAAAAGGTAAAAAATATCAGGGAACAATTGATAATAAAGGATTCTTCACCATTCATGGTATCCCAGCTTCTACTGAAGCATACACAGTTGTTTTCGATATTCCGGGACATCTCAAATCGATGAAGAAATTCATTCCTGGATATTCTGTAAATGGTGAGATGCGCGGGCAACATGTTACATCAGGTGCTAAAGGTCTTGCAGGGGACGTGAATGGTGATAGATTGATTGATATTCGCGATATGCAAAGTGTAGTAGATGTATACGGTAAGAAGGATGCATCTATCTTGCCGCAGGACATCAATCAAGACGGTGTCGTAGACGAGACAGATGTCCGCTTCATTGAGAAAAACTTCTTACAAAAAGAAGTTGGCGTTCCAGAAGTGGTTAAGCCAAAAGAAACAATCGGTAAAAAAGGTCTGGCAGATTTCCTACGTCAGATCGGTCTAGAACCGAAGAAATAAAGTGAAACTATAATCAGTGGGGGTTTTGTTCATCCCCCAC
>NZ_JBALMG010000010.1:25034-30510 GCF_036963225.1 Bacillus sp. JJ783
AAATAGCGGGATAAAAAGAAGGTGTCTTAGGAGCGGCTGCTGATAAAAGAGGGAGAAATATCATCTTCTGTAAATATCGATAGTCGCTCTTAAATAAAACGAGGAGTTCGTTATTAAGAATTCATTGGCTATCTTAGAGGTAAACCTAAAAAACATCGGATAAGGAAACAATTCGTTTCTACCTCATAAGGACTTATCAGCTGTTTAATAGTGTAGATATTATAAAAATAGGGGGATTATTAAAATGAATCTTAAGAAAAAGCTGGGTATGGGTGTTGCATCTGCAGTTCTTGGTTTATCTTTAATTGGAGGCGGAACGTTTGCATACTTCAGTGATAAAGAAGTATCAGAAAATACGTTTGCGGCTGGTACTTTAGATTTGAATATTGACCCGCAAGTTATCATCGATGTTGACAACATCAAACCAGGTGACCAAGTGGAGCGCGATTTCCACTTGATCAATAACGGCACTTTGAAAATTAAGGACGTTCATCTTCTTACTGATTACACTGTAACAGATGCAAAAGGTGATAACGGAGATGCTGATTTCGGTGATCACATCAAAGTGGAGTTCTTATGGAACATAGACAAGAACACAGTTCCTGTATGGGAAACTACTTTGTCTGAATTGAAACAGGCTACTGCTGATGGTAACATTCCTGATCTTGTACAAAAAGGTGTTGTAAACTGGGAAGGAAACGGACTTGCTCCAGGCAAGGATGACACTTTCTATGTGAAATTCATATTTGTAGATAATGGAGAAGAGCAAAACGTATTCCAAGGAGATACATTGAAATTGAACTGGACATTCGATGCGGCTCAGACAAAAGGGGAAGAAAAATAAGTTCAAATTTTATTCATTATATCTATGTAACAACTGAACTGCTAAATAAAAGTGCAAGATAAAGAGAGGTCATACTATGAAGTATGACCTCTTTTCCTATATTTTGTACAATATAGGAGTTTCACTTGTAAATTGATGGTACATAAGCTGAGTTTAAGCTAGCATTTCCGCTTTTCGACTTTGAATAACATCATCATAATGCATGAGTAAATCACTGGAAATTTCATCCCAGCTTTTTGTAGCAGCATAAGAGTGAGCATCTTGGCTCATTTGTTTACGCATTTCTTCATTATTTAACAATTCATAAATAGATGATAAAAATGAGTCCTCATTTTTGGGTTCACATAGAAATCCAGTTTTTTCATCTTTAATGATATTTTTAACCCCACCACTATTCGCACCAATAACAGGTGTACCACATGCGAGTGATTCCAGTACGACGTTCCCAAATGTTTCAGTAGTAGATGGAAATACCATTAGATCGGAGGAAGCGTAGACTTCAGCTAAATTCGTGCCTTGTAAATATCCAGTAAAGGTTACATTTGTTTTTGGAACATTTTCATGCAGGCCCTTTGCGAGAGGACCATCTCCAGCGATGAGCCAATGAATATCGTCACGTTCTTTGTTTGTCGTTTGAATAAGTGTTTGAAGAGTGTCGATATCTTTTTCAGGAGCAAGGCGTCCGACGTAGGAAAGAATATATTTCGCTGTAATATTATATTTTTTTCGGAATAGGTCTTTATTGTAAGTTGGATGAAAGAGAGTGCAATCTACACCACGTCCCCAAATATAGAGCTGTTGAAATCCTTTTTTCTTTAATTGATGTAATGTTTCAGGGGAAGGAACAAAGTTTTTTTGCATATGACTATGAAACCACTTTAAATAGTTCCATAACATACTGGAGAGAAACTCAATTTTGTAATAGTGTAAATAGGCGTCAAAATCAGTATGATAAGAACCGACGACTGGGATGTTCAATTTTTTTGCGTAATACAACCCACAAAGTCCCATGTTGAAAGGTGTGGCAATGTGAATAATATCCGGTTTAAAAGCAAGAAGTTCCCGCTTAATGCGCGGAGTAGGAAAGGCAAAGCGACATTCTGGATATAATATTGTTAACGGGATACTTCTCATTGTGTTCACATTCGCTACGAAATTATCTTCTGCCGTATGCTGAGGGGCGAAAACAGAATACGCGATATTTTCTTTTTGAAAATATTTAGTTAAACGTTCCAAAGTTTTCGCCACACCGTTGACTTGTGGTGTAAATGTATCGGTAAATATGGCGACTCTCATCATATCGCTCCTTTACATGAGTGGAATGAGTTGATAAAAAGAGATGATGCCAGAGCAAGTGCCGAGGCACATGCCTACAAATACATCTGACGGATAATGAAGCCCTAAATAAATACGGGAAATACCGACGCATAGCGCTAACGGTAATAGAAAAGCAAGCAAGTTTGGATTATAGCAAATAAATGGAATGAGGACAGAGAAAACAGCCGTTGTATGTCCGGATGGAAAAGAATGATCTTTTAATGGATGAACTGGATATTTCGCATCCTGAATTGTCAAATAAGGACGTTTTCGTGGATACCATCTTTTTAATATTTGCACTGGAATATGGCTAATTGTTAAAGAAATAGCAGTTGCAATTGCAGCTTGATGTAAATTCCCTGTTGCGAAGATTAAAAAGAAAAGTGTGAGTGCAATAGAGAAGGTAGCACCACCGATATGGGTAATATTGCTGAAAAAGATGTTTAATGTTTTTTGATCAAAGTAGCGATTAATTCCTTTGAAAATGTAACATTCTATTTTATATAGTCCACTGACCTTCATGAGATTTTTCCTCCCTCATTTACATATATATGGAGTTATTAACTTCTATTTTAATAAGATTTTATTGAGGGGATAATAAGGTTTTGTAAAGAAAAAGTTAGCTTTTTTCATAAAAAAAGCTGCCAGTCTTATGGCAGCGATAAAATCATTTTTGTAACGATTTATAATATTGTCCTTTTTCAACGTATTGTGTGCGGATACGTTCCATATCTTTACGGTCCTCTTCTGTTAATTCGCGAATGACCTTCGCAGGACGACCGAAAGCTAACGTATTAGGAGGGATTTTCTTTCCTTGTGAAACGAGACTACCAGCACCGATGAAAGCTCCTTCACCAATTTCAGCACCATCTAATATGATAGATCCCATTCCAATTAAAGCATCTTTTTTAATATGACAGCTATGTAAAATAACTTGATGCCCAACTGTAACATCATCTTCCAAAATAAGAGGATACTGGGGGCTTTGGTGAAGTGTACATTGATCTTGTACATTTACTCTATTTCCAATTATCGTTGGTGATACATCACCGCGGATGACTGTATTAAACCAAATACTAGATTCTTCGCCAATTGTCACATCGCCTGTAATGGTAACATAATCAGCGATAAAAGCACTACTCACAATTTTTGGATTTTTTTCTTTGTAAGGATATATCATGTAAAGCCTTCCTTTCCTAGAGACTAGTTTTAGTGTATCAAATTATGAAAAAGAGTGAAATGGAGGAGTTTCGTATGTGGAACTATGAAGCGGAAGAAGCGAAAGCCGTCATTATTATAGTGCATGGTGCTATGGAATATCACGGACGTTATGAAGCAGTTGCAGAAATGTGGAATCATAGCGGTTATCACGTCGTTATGGGGGATCTTCCAGCACACGGAACAACTTCAAGAAATAGAGGACATATCGATTCATTTGATGAATACATAGAGGAAATAAAGTTATGGGTGAAAGAAGCAAGAAAATATCGATTGCCTATTTTTTTATTTGGTCATAGTATGGGAGGACTTGTCGTTATTCGTATGATGCAAGAAACGAAAAGAGAGGACATAGATGGGATTGTATTAAGTTCGCCTTGTTTAGGAGTATTAGCTGCACCTTCTGCTCCGCTTCGTGCTGCTTCAAAAATATTAAATGTCGTTGCTCCAAAATTGCAATTTGCAACAAATCTCACTGTAGAAATGTCAACTCGTAACCATGAAGTGAGGGATGCGATGGAGAATGATTCATTGTTCTTGCGCAAAGTATCAGTACGTTGGTATAGTGAATTGATTAAGTCTATTGAGATTGTTCATGAGAAAATAGATGATTTTCCAGATGTTCCACTCTTGCTAATGCAGGCGTGTGAGGATAAACTTGTAGATAAAACACGTGTCCGTACATGGTTTGATAATGTTAAAATTAGTGATAAGGCATATAAAGAATGGCCTAATTGTTATCATGAGTTATTAAATGAGTATGAGCGTGATGAAATTTTGAATTATATTCAGTCATTTACTGAAATACATGTCAATAATATAGTAAAAACAAACAAATAAATCATTATTTGTACATTTAATAGAGGAGATGAAGGAAGAAGTGAACGTACCGAGTAATCCCATAACGCTCATGGCGAAAGTATACCGTGATGTGTTTCCGGTTGTACACCATGAGCTAGCGATGTGGAAAGAGCGTGCCTACCATATTCCAAATGATGAGCTTCATAGTCAGGCAATCGCAAGTATTGAGAATAAAACGTTTCATTGCGAGGGCGGTGGTATTTTAGCGCTGTTAGCAAATGAGCACCGAGAGGAATGTATTCGTTTTATTGTAGCGTATCAAACGATTAGCGATTATTTAGATAATTTATGTGACCGCAGTACATCACTTGATCCAAAAGATTTTGCCGCTCTTCATGAGTCGATGATAATGGCATTAAGCCCTGAAGTTGAAGGGGGCGGTAATTATTATCGTTACCGTGATGATCAAGATGATGGTGGTTATTTAGATGAACTCGTTGAAACATGCCAAGATGTTTTAAAGAAAACGAAGCACTATGATAAAATTGCTCCTGTTCTTCATGAACTTGCTTGTTATTATTGTGATTTGCAAATTCATAAACACGTGAAATTAGAAGAAAGAGAACCACGCTTAAAAACATGGTTTGAAGCACATAAAGAAAACTTACCACCGATGAGTTGGTTTGAGTTTTCAGCATGTGCGGGTTCTACACTTGGAATCTTTTGTCTTGTAGCATATGCATTTCATGATGAATTACATGATGAGGATATTGAGAAAATTAGACAAGGGTATTTTCCTTACGTACAAGGACTTCACATTTTACTTGATTATTTCATCGATCAAGAAGAAGATCGCATCGGCGGAGATTTGAATTTCTGTAGTTATTATGAAAACGAACAAGTAATATTAGAACGCATGAAGCACTTTGTAGAAGAAGCAGAAAAAAGCATTGGTGATTTGCCTCATGCGAAGTTTCATCGTCTCATAAGCAGAGGATTACTTGGTATTTATTTATCAGACCAAAAAGTATCAGCGCAAAAGAATATGCACAAAATGGCACGGCGCATTGTAAAATACGGAGGTCTCACTTCACGATTCTTCTACTGGAACGGGAAGATGTACCGAAAGAAAATGGCGCAGTGATGAAGAAAACCACTCATGTAGAGTGGTTTTTTTTTTATCCCGCTATTTGTGGGCAGTAAGACTCCCACCTCAAAATTCGGCGAATGCGAAGGAGTTAGGTGGGAGATCAACTGCCCGTAAAAGCCCGATTGGTTCAACTAATAATCAGTGGG
>NZ_JBALMG010000010.1:30529-48238 GCF_036963225.1 Bacillus sp. JJ783
TGGACAAAACCCCCACTGATTAAAGTTTCACTTTATTATGATCGTATTTTTGAAAATACGTATATGAGAAGTTCAATTGCGAAAATAACTAAAACAGATAGTCCGAATAAAGGCATGACAGTGCCCAGTATAACCATCATGATAAAGAAAATGAATGTGCTTTTCTTATCTCTTTGTTTAGGCGGTGCTGCTAATTTTCCTTTCGGTTTTCTTGCTAACCACATTTTTATTCCGTAATAAATGAGAAGTAATAAAGATAATGTCGTTAGTAAGCATAATATTTTATTTGGCCATCCGAATAAATGTCCTTCGTGAAGCGGGATACCGTAAGTGAACCATTGTGCAAATAATCCATAATCACGATAGTCTGTTTTTGAAATTAGTTCTCCGCTATATTGATCAAAGTAAGCTGTTATTTCTTCATTTGGTGCCACGTGCATACCCGTAATACCAGAACCGCTCGATTTCGAAACAGTGAATACACCTTTCGGATCAGTCGGTAGTGAGATAACGTATGGCTTTTTTATTTCAATTCCTTTTTGTAATTCATCAACTGAAATAGCTTTTGGCTCATTTGAATTAGATTCAGGAGGAGCTTTCTTTCTTGTTGCCCACGGCAATTCTTTTACCTTTGATTCCGGAGGTGCCATATACAACTTTGGATATCCAATCGATTCATTCGACGCTGCGATTTTATAAATTTGGTTACCCATAAATCCTGACCACGGCAATCCAGATGCGACTAGCAGAACGAGAGGAATTGTAAATATAATACCGATAATAGAATGACGTCGTTTTGCTTTTTCTCGCTTATTGGATGAGGATGTGTTTTTGAATTGGCGTATACTCATATACAAACCGGTCACAATTAAAAAGATTGTCCAGCATGCCGCAAGTTCTACAATATAGTTGACGACAGTACCACCAACTAAAAGAGAACTATGTAATTCCCTCATTATATTGGCAAACGTTTCACTGGCGTTTTGATCTCCCACAATTTGATTATTGCTATCTAAATACACATATTTTTGCATTCCTGTATATTCATTTGCGATTGTAAGCCTAGTATTATAATCCCCATTAAACTCACTAATTTTCGCCACACTATAATGTGGATATTTTGTCTCTGTTAAGAAAAGCGAATCAGCCATCGAAATAGATTCTGTTTGGGAGTTCTTCCCAAAATATAAATCTTTATAAATGAAATCTTCAACTTCTTCCCGAAATAAATACCCAATGCCGCTCAGTGACAAAGTAATAAGAAGCGGCGTAATAAAAAGCCCAGCATAAAAATGCCAACGCCAAAAAATGTAATGAAGCGAACGATTTTGTTTCATACTTCAGTTCCCCTAACCTTCCCTATATGAATAAACTACTTATTTAATATAGCGAGATTAAGTGTGATTATTTTGAAAGAATTGTGAAAAAAGTTAAAAGTTTTGGGGGATTTTCATCAAACATAAAACACATTTCAAAAGGGATGTTTTCTATGCTTATGAAGATCTCTTTGCATTTGATACATACATTTTAACAACCGCTTCAGCAAGACATTGAGAGGAATCGACAAAGTCTCCACTTGCCACAACATTCAAATCCGTACATGCGATAATTACGGTATCTACTTCATCTTCCAACTGTAAAACGAGCGCGCTCCATAATTTGCGGGCTTCTTCAACTGCCCCGCCTTTAATAGAAGTAATAATTTGATTAATCATTTCCTGCCATTTTTCATTATGAATGTACTCTATATTACGTTTTGCAATCCCGTCTTGGTAAATTCCCGCTTGAACTGTTGCTTCTGTTGCGAGAAGAGCGACTCTTTTTGTATTTTCAGGAATTGCTTTTAACGTCTCATCGACTATATTCAAAATAGGAATGGTAATAGAACGCTGTAATTCCTCGAAATAAAGATGCACTGTATTACATGGCATTGCGATGAAATCTACACCAGTACTTTCAAGTTTTTGTGCCCCTTTAATAATCGCTTTTTTCATCGCTTCGTGATCAATAGGGCGATCCATATAAAACGGTGTTGGGCACGAATAAATCATCATATGAGGAAAGTCCATATCATGCTTTGCTCCGTATATTGTTTGGCACCCTGCTACAACTGTATCGACGAATGGTCCAGTTGATTTTGGCCCCATTCCTGCTAGTATTCCGATCATTGTTTCGTCCCCTTTAATATGTATTTAAAAACGTTTTTTGCGAATGAGAAAAAGAAATAAAGTAAGTAATAAAAATGAATATACGATAGCCCAAGCTGTGAGCCATAGGGTGTGAGTAAGTATATTATATTTGTATTGCCCAAGCATTAAAAAGCTTTCGACAGGTGGTAAAAACCATAGTAGCTCTGTTTTAAAACGGATTGAAGCAATCGTCATAAGTAATATAAATGTAAGACTAAGCCAAGCGGTGCTTGCTTTTTGAATAATATTTCTAGTAAATAATGTTGCGATTGAAATTCCTAGTATAGAGAAAGACATGTGAGCGAGAAATCCGACTAGAAATAAAGAAGCTGTCATTTTTTCATTAAACATTTGCAAAATAATTGGATAGATTATGGATATAAAAGATAACACAGTACAAATGAGAAGAGCCGTAATATATTTACCAACGTATAATGCCGAAATATTATTTGTGTGTGAAATAGTGATTTGTTCTTGTACAGGGTCTTCAGTATGAAAAATTGTGATTGTAATCCAGGGAGATAATAAATAAAGTGCGAGTGCGGTTTCTAAATATGTCGGTACAATAGGAGTCGGTTTATATGTATATACAAAAAGCAAGCTTATACAGTACATCGCAATAGGAGGAATGTACTTATACGATTTTGTGTAATCGAGAAAATGGTAACGAATAAGCGCAAACATAATAAACCTTCTTTCGATTTAAAAATTAGGTTGTAGCAGTGTGATGGATGCCTTTTTATGTAATAAAAACTGAAGTATGTCGTTTGTATAATCTTTTTCGATTTGTAATTGAATGAGGTTTTGATTTGAATTGTGTGTAACATGTATAAATCCGGATTGTTGTTGTAGTTCTATTGCTGAAAATGTTTCGTGAACGATTGCCTCAATATAGACCTGTTCTGTTGATTTTTGCACAAAGGTATCTTCCGCAATTGTATGATTAGCTAACGTCACAATTCTATCGGCGAAGTGTTCTAGTAGTTGTTTTTCGTGACATGTGAAGAGTACAGATATACCTTGTTGTTTTAATGAAAGTAAAATATGCTCTAGTTCTTGCTGAGAGTTAGGGTCGAGCCCAGAAAGTGGTTCATCTAAAATTAATAAATGGACGTCCGTAAGTAATGCTTGCATAATACCTGTTTTTTGTTTCATACCTTTTGAAAAGTTTCGTACAACGGAATGCCTTGCGTGATGTAAGTGAAAAGATTCAAGGAGCACCGGAATTTTATTTCTTAAGTATTTTGTTGATAAACCATGAATGTGGCCGAGATGATATAAATAATCCTCTAATGTAAAACGAATCCCTTCAGGAAAATGCTCAGGTACATAACCGATTTGTATATGTTCTTTTCTTTGAAGTGTCCCTGCCGTAGGTGAAATAAAACCTGCAATTATTTTGAGCAAAGTGCTTTTTCCAGTTCCATTACCGCCAATAATAGCGAGTGCTTCTCCTTCTGGAATGGATAAATCGATGTTGTCTAGTATGAGTGATTTGCCGTACTTCTTTTGAATTCCTCTTAGTTCTACTAGCAAAGTTCTATCCTTCTTTCTTCAAATAGTGTATACATCCATTATATAGGAGAATAAGAAAAAGACGTGCAGTGAGTGCACGTCTTTTTTTGTTATGTTTTGTCGAAGAATCGATATATCGGCAAAATCGTTGATATATTATCCCGCATTAACGGGCAGTAAGACTCCCACCTCAAAATTCGGTTGGAGCAAAGAAGTTAGGCGGGAGATCAACTGCCCGTANNATAATCAGTGGGGGATGAACACCCCCCACTGATTAAAGTTTCACTTTATCGTTTCTCAATCGCCACAATAAATGGCGGATTATTTTGCTGGTTAATGAAGCCGTATCGCAAAACGTGAGCTTGTTTTTGATCTAGTTCTTCTGCGAATTTAAGTACAGCGTCACGTTCTACTTGTCCTTCTGGATGTCCGTGGTAAATGACAAGGACGATGATACCTTCAGGTGCCATTAGTTCTAGCAATTGTTCAATCGCCGAGATTGTTGAGTTCGGTTTTGTGACGATATGTTTGTCACCGCCAGGAAGGTAACCTAAGTTGAAGATTGCGCCTGTTACTTTTCCTTTTGCATCTTCTGGTAATACGGATAAGAGTGTGTCGTGACTATCGTGAACTAAAACAGTACGTTCGAAAAGTTCTTTTTCTTTTAGTCGGATAGTAGAGCTTTCGATCGCTTCTTTTTGAATATCGAATCCAAATACTTTTCCGTTATCTCCAACGATTTCAGCTAGGAAGCAAGTGTCATGTCCATTGCCAAGTGTTGCATCTACAGCGTAATCACCTTCTTTTACTGCTGTTTGCAGTAGCATGCGAGCAAACGGTAATACACGTTCTAATTTCATTTTTGTTTCTCCTCATTTGCATATTTTCCTTGCCAGCTTCCGCGGCGTACAAATTCTGCATCGATGGAATTTAATACTTCCCATTTATTTAAGCTCCACATTGGGCCAATCATTAAATCAGGCGGACCGTCGCCTGTGATGCGGTGCACAATTACGTCTTCTGGAATAATTTCAAGTTGGTCGACAACGAGACTTACGTAATCTTCAAGAGATAAGAATTCTAGTTGTCCTTTTTCATATTGCTTCACCATTGGCGTTCCTTTTAACAAATGAAGTAAATGAATTTTAATTCCTTGTATGTCAAGCTTTGCAACTTCACGAGTTGTTTCCATCATCATGTCGTAATCTTCAAGGGGAAGACCGTTAATAATATGCGAGCAAACTCTAATACCGTGCTTACGTAATTTATTTACGCCTTCCACATAAGATGGATAATCGTGAGCACGATTAATAAGATTTGCAGTTCGTTCATGAACAGTTTGAAGTCCGAGTTCAACCCAAAGATACGTGCGTTTATTTAAGTCCGCTAAATATTCAACAACATCATCCGGTAAGCAATCTGGACGAGTCGCAATAGAAAGACCGACAACGTCTTTTTCTGTTAGAAGCGGTTCGAATTTTTCTTTTAACACTTCAAGTGGAGCATGTGTATTTGTATAGGCCTGGAAATAAGCGATACATTTTCCGTCTTTCCACTTTGCGTGCATTTTTTCTTTCATTTCATGATATTGCGTTATTACATCATCGCGGCGATCACCTGCAAAGTCACCAGATCCAGCGGCACTACAAAATGTGCAGCCTCCGTAAGCGACTGTGCCGTCACGGTTTGGGCAATCAAAGCCGGCGTCTAATGAAACTTTAAAGATTTTTTCACCAAATTCATTTCGTAAGTGGTAATTCCATGTATGATAACGTTTATTGTCATTTGTATATGGAAAAGGGTTTTGAACCTTCATTATTTTCCCTCCTAAGACGAGTCAAAATGAAACAAAATCCATTATAACATACTCATAAGGTTCATATGGAAGGGACACACTAAAGGAGAATTGAAGCAAGGAGGGACAAGTATGGCAGAGCGTCAATCACTTGAATCGTATATTACACAAGCGGAAGAAGCGGTGGAATATGCGAAAGAACAATTAGACCAAGGCATGAGACAAGAGCATTACAATACGATGGAGTATTCAGATGCGCAGTTGCAATTAGAACAAGCATATAACGACTTACAAACGATGCAGCAACATGCGAATGATGAGCAACGTGAGCAGTTAAATAGAGCACGTATGGCAATTCGCCAATTGCAACATCAAATGATTATTACACCGCACTAATAAGGAGTGAATGTAATGGCGAAACGTTCAGATCAAAATAATCCAGAGCAAAAAACGCAAAATGGACACAACGCTGAGTTTTCAAATGAGCTTGATCCTGTTGTTCAAGTGAAACAGCGTAATAGTAAAAAAGGACAACCTCAAAGATCAAAACAATCCGAGTAGACCAGGTCGAAGTATGACCTGGTTTTATTTTGCCCTGCAAACGCCCGATTAGTGCGGGATGGGCAAACAACCACTGAGTAAAGTTTCACTTTATTATATGACAATAACGTAAGATTCCTGTAAGGTTTGTCGATAGTTGTAAGCTTACTTTTCCAGTAGAGTAAGGGAGGATTTAATTTTGGACAAGGAGTTGCATTATGGGGAACAATATTACAAACAAACGAATTGATGAGTTAGATTACATTCGTGGCTTCGCATTACTGGGGATTATTTTAGTAAATATTCTTGCGTTACTTAATATTAAAGTGCCAGATCTAAATACAGTGGATGCAAGTTATCAAAGGTTTCTATACTTATTTGTAGAAGGTCGTTTCTTCTCAATCTTTTCATTCTTATTTGGAGTAGGATTCTATATCTTTATTACGAGAGCAATTGCAAAAGGGAAAAATGGATATGTACTATTTTTACGCCGGGTAGTTGCATTATTTATTTTCGGTTTAATTCATTACATGTTTCAGCCTGGAGAAGCGTTAACGTTATATGCAATTTGTGGACTAATCGTGTTACCGTTTTATAAAGCGAAAAAACAAGTGAATTTAGCAATTGGTCTTATTTTAACAATTACTTTTAGTGTGATGGGTGTTAAAGAACTATTACCACTCGGCTTAATTTTATTAGGTCTTGCTGCAGGACAATATCGTGTATTTGAAAACCTCTCACAAAACATAAAGAAAGTCGCTATTTTTACAGGCATTATGTTTGTTTTAAGTGTGCTAGCTGTATGGTATCAATATGGGCATGTTCCTGCTGAGCCATTTGTAAATATGATACTCATGAATGAGGATGGAACAATGGATGCTGCAGCTCAATTCTTAAAAATTGGTGTTACAGTTGGACCAATTATTTCAGCTTTCTATGTTGGAGCATTAATTTTATTACTTCAGTTAAAACCAGTTCAAACATTGTTAGTGCCACTTAAATACTACGGTCGTATGGCTTTAACAAATTATATCGGACAAACTGCAATGATTTTAATCGCAGGTAGTGTGTTTAACTTTGCAGGTAATTTAACATATATGCAAACGTTATATGTATGTATTGCAATTTATGCCATTCAAATTATTTTCAGTATGATTTGGATGAAAATCTTTAAAATGGGTCCACTAGAATGGATTTGGCGTGTTATCACGTATTGGACGGTAACACCTTTAAAGAAATAAAGTGAAACTTTAATCAGTGGGGGGTGTTCATCCCCACTGATTATTAGCCCTCACCAATCGGGCTGCCCGCAAATAGCGGGATAAAGATAGAAATGGGCTGTTCCGCTTGTGGAACAGCTTATTTTTATTGTCAGTTTTTTTTCTTACAAAAGTGTAAGGTAATTGTAATGTTAACAAATAGCAGTTTACTTCCAAAAGGAGCAAAATAGGTAATGGAAAAACAAACGTAGGAGGATATATATGACGAAACCAGTTGTAGACGTGAAAAACGTTCAAAAAGTGTACGGTAAAAAAGGTGAGAACCAATCACATGCGTTAAAAGGCGTATCATTCTCAATTCAAGAGGGTGAATTTGTTGGAATTATGGGACCTTCTGGTTCTGGTAAAACGACATTATTAAATGTAATTTCAACACTAGATAAAGCAACAGGCGGCGTTGTTGAAATTGCGGGTACGGATATTACGGAAATGAAACAAGGTGAGCTTTCAGATTTCCGTTCACAAAAATTAGGGTTCATTTTCCAAGACTTTAACTTATTAGAGAACTTATCTATTTATGAGAACATTGCACTTCCACTTTCCCTTCAAGGTGTTCCATCACGTAATATTGGACCGAAAGTAGAAAAAGTAGCTGATATGTTAGGAATTTCAGAAATACTTCAAAAGTATCCAACTGAAGTATCTGGTGGACAAAAGCAGCGTTCAGCAGCAGCGCGCGCTTTAGTACATGAGCCTGCAATTATTTTAGGTGACGAGCCAACAGGAGCTCTTGATTCTAAAAATGCAGCGAGTTTACTTGATGCGATGACAAACTTAAATGAAGAACAAGGCGTATCGATTATGATGGTTACGCATGATCCATACAGTGCAAGTTACTGTCAGCGTATTTTATTCATTCAAGATGGTGAGCTATATAAAGAAATTCACCGTGGTGGTACACGTGAAGAGTTTTATAAAGAAATTTTAGATGTGCTTGCAGACTTAGGCACACAAAAAGCGTAAGAAAGGAGGGCCCAGTATGTTATTTAAACTTTCCATGTCAGGGCTGAAAAGTAAGTTGAAAGATTATATCGTCTTACTTGTTGGTCTTGTCATGTCCATTTCAATTTTTTATATGTTCCAAACATTAGCATTAAACGAAGCCTTCCTTAAGGGAAATTCTACTATTGGCCAAATTGGATTCGTATTCCAAGCAGGCTCATTTTTATTAGCGATAATAACCTTCTTCTATATTTTATATGCGAACTCTTTCTTACTATCTCTTCGTCAAAAAGAGTTTGGTATGTATATGATGTTAGGAGCAAAAAAGCATAAAGTTACATTACTTATGTTTATTGAGACAATTGTATTAGGTGCTGCGTCTCTTGCGATTGGACTTGCAGTTGGTATAGGACTTGCAGAAGGTATCGGTCAGTTGTTAATGAAACAACTCGAATTTGCGGGTGAAGGTTATAAAGCATTTTATTTACCATCTATGACTGTTACTTGCATCTTCTTCTTTGCATTATTTGTATTATCAGCAATTATGAATAGTATTAAATTATCCCGTATTTCTGTATTACAACTTGTACATGCAGATGCACAAACAGAACGTGTTGCAGTGAAAGGAAAAATGACAGGTTTAGTTGCATTCCTTGCGGTTATTTTATTAGGTATTGGTTATGCATCAATGATTTATATGGAAAAGCTAAGAGAAATGGGAATCCTTATTGCATTAATTACAACAACAGCTGGTACTTACATGCTATTTGGATCGCTTCTTCCGGTTATTATTAAAAAGTTAAAAAGTAATAAAAAACGAAGCGAAAAAGGGCTTAACGCTTTTACTTTTGCACAATTAAACTTCCGTATTAATAGTTTAACGAAAGTGCTTGCGACAGTAGCAATGTTAGTTGCTCTTGGAGCGGGTGCAATTTCAGGTGGTATGGCGTTTAAAAATAACGTTATAAAAATGGTAGATGGTTTAGTAATATATGATTCAGTAGTTCATAATCCAACAGCTGAGGAAAAGAAAATTTTAGACGGTATTACATTTAAAGAGAAAAACGAATATCGTTACAAAGTAGATGATAAATACGTTTACTATATAAAAGAGGATTTAGAGAAAAATCGTCCGTTAGTAAAAGATATGGCAAACATGAAATCGATGAAAGATTTAGTGAATACGAAGAAAGCTTCAGAGGAACTACCAGTAGGAGCAGTTTCTAGAGAAATGAATGAAAAAGATGCGAACGCTAAAGAACTTCCAGAAGAATGGGTTGATGCTTTTAGTACAATCCATCCATATTATATACACGAAGATCATGCGATTAAAATTGTAGATCAAAAAATGTACGATGGGATAAATGGTAAAGAAGGTATAGCATTTATCGGAAAAGCAGATGATTTCTTAACATATACAAAAGAATGGAAAAAACTTGACGAGTTGCAGCTAGATAAATATAAAAATGTAACGGCTGAAAGAATGAACAGTAAATATCAAGCTTACGATATGTTCTACGGTGTTGCGAGTGGAACAGTGTTTATGGGCTTCTTCCTTGGAATTGCTTTCTTAGCGATGATGGCAAGTTGCTTAATGTTTAAAATTCTGTCTGGTGCATCAAAAGATATTACGCGTTATCAAATGCTTCGTAAAATCGGTGTGCGCCGTGAATTATTAACGAAATCAATTTATAAAGAGTTATTCTTAGTATTCCTATTCCCAGCAATTGTGGGTATTGCTCACGTATTAGTTGGTATGAATATTTTTGGATTTATTTTACTTGATCCGTACTTCCGTATTTGGGTACCAATTGTAATTTTCGTAGTTATTTATGCGATTTATTACTTCATTACAGTTCAATTGTATAAAGGAATTGTTCTTCCGAAAGAAGATTAATAGGTAAAAAGCCGAGCGAAAGTGCTCGGTTTTTTATATTTTCAGAAAAAACACTTTGATGTTACTAAAATATATAATATAATGTAAATAAGTAACGTAATATAATATAAGATTGTCATCATATGGAAAATGAAAGGAGGAATCCGACCTGTAGAAAGAAGCTGAATTTTTATCCCCCCATTTCTTTTCTCACCACAAAGCATTTGTACAATCGTAAATTTCCAAATGAAAAATTGCCTGGACCACAGCAGTATATTGTAAAAATAATGGATAATACATGGAAATCTCATAGCATGATAAGGTAAAATGGACAACATAATGAGAAAATTACCGTTCATAAGATGAGGAGAATACATGTATGGAAGTTGTAGAGGCATTAAAGAATATAGAGCACATTCAGGCTATGAAAGAATATTTAAAAGAACACTCGCAGCGAGATTATCTTTTATTTGTTATTGGGATTAACACTGGATTAAAAATTACGGAACTACTGAGCATTAAATTCGAAGATGTATTACATGAAGATGGAACTGTTAAAGAATTTTATTCTCTTCCTGTGAAAGATGAAAAGTTTAAACAAGATATTTATTTAAATACAAAAGTAAAAGAGGCGCTTTTAGCGTACGTACAATCTTTTGATATTCAAAGAGAAAACTACGTATTTCAATCTAACAAAACAACAAATTCAATCTCACGCCAACAAGCGTATCGTGTTATCCATAGCGCAGCTGAAGCGGTCGGAATACTTGGTAAGATTGGAACGAACTCAATGCGAAAAACATTTGGATTTCATGCATATAAAAGAGGAATAGCAATTGCACTGTTGCAAAAACATTTTCATCACGCGACTCCTTCAGAAACGTTAAAGTATTTAGGGATATCAAAAGATGAGAAGTTTAAAACAGAGATTGATGTAGATTTGTAAAAGGGAAGAGCCGTAACTAAAAAAATTTAGGAGGCGGGAATATGAATATTAGAGAGAGTGAACTACCAGGCATTGGATGTAAATTTGAAGTGATAACAAAGGGTAATGAAAAAATGGTTATTGTTATTCACGATGATGGACGAAGGGAAATGTATCATTTTGATGCGGATCATGATGAGAGTATCTCAAGCATTTCTCTTCGCGATTCTGAGGCGAGACAAATTGCGGCTATATTAGGCGGGATGGTATATAGACCACAAGCTTTAGACACGATTGAGATGGCTTTTGAAGGATTATCAATTGAATGGTTTAAAGTAGAAAATAACGCACCAGTGGTACAAAAAACAATTGGTAGCTTAAACGTTCGAAAAACATATAACGTAACAATCATTGCTATTTTGAAAAAGAATATGAAGAAATTTTTCAATCCAGGCCCAGATTCTATCATTGAAGCTGGCGATATGCTCGTATTATCGGGCGAAAGACATGAAGTGAAAAAAATTATTAATGAGTTACTTTCAGCAGGAGGTGACTCGTAATCGATGGATACTTTAATTTTTGAAGTTGGAACTGCGTTAGTATTAGTAGCTTTTGCAGCTATCCTCGCTGCAAAGTTAAAGTTCTCGATTATTCCGTTTCTCATTATACTCGGTATGTTAGTGGGGCCTCATGCCCCAGATTTAGGACTTATCGATTTAAGGTTTATTGAAAGCGGAGAAGTTATTTCCTTCCTCGGCCGTGTAGGCGTCATATTCCTCCTATTCTATTTAGGCTTAGAATTCTCAATAAAAAAATTAATTAAATCAGGAAAGTCGATTGCTTTTGGGGGTAGTGTTCATATATCGCTTAATTTCATATTAGGTTTACTTTATGGATATGTTATGGGATTCCCCTTACTAGAAACATTAATTATTGCTGGAATTATTACAATCTCATCGAGTGCAATTGTAGCGAAAGTAATCGTTGATTTAAGAAGATCTGGTAATAAAGAGACAGAGCTAATTTTAGGAATCATTATGTTTGATGATATCTTTTTAGCTGTATATTTATCAGTCGTTTCAGGATTAGTACTCGGAGGTGCAACATCATTTGTAGGTGCTCTTACATCGGTGTTAATCGCAGTAGGGTATATGCTCCTATTCTTTGTAATCGCTAGAAAAGCTACGCCGTTCCTAAATAAAGTATTAGATATTTCGTCAAACGAAATTTTTATTATCGTAATATTCGCTATTTTATTCTTTGTAGCAGGATTTTCAGAAACAATTCATGTTGCGGAAGCGATTGGGGCTTTATTGTTAGGACTCGTCTTTTCAGAAACAGAGCATAGTGACCGGATCGAGCATCTCGTCGTCCCGTTTCGTGATTTCTTTGGAGCTATATTTTTCTTCAGCTTCGGTTTAAGTATAGATCCGTTTTCGCTTGGAGGAGCAGTATGGTTGGCATTAGGAGCAGTTTTCATTACTCTCATCGGAAATTTTACAGCTGGAATGATTGCAGGGCGTAAAGCCGGGTTATCGCATAAGGCTTCTACGAATATCGGTTTAACACTTATATCACGTGGGGAATTCTCCATTATTGTCGCGAATCTCGGAATAGCGGGTGGCTTAATGGCAACGATTAAACCATTCTCAGCTTTATATGTTTTAATATTGGCGTCGTTAGGGCCATTATTAACGAAGGAGTCTGGGAGAATATACTCTCTACTAGACAAAATATTTAAATGGAGTGCTAAAGAAAGTGCAAAACGTAAAAAGGAAGTTGGATAACCTTTCGCGAGGGAACGATTCCATTATTTATAGATTAATATTTTACAAAGACGATTAGAATACATTCTAATCGCCTTTGTGCTATTATCTGAATTTCATCAACTATTAATCAGTTGCCTTCCTATTTAAAAACGACTACAATTTTACTGTTATATATATGAACGAAAAAAAGAGAATAGGAGGGGAGACTATGCCAAGGAAAGTATGGCTATTAGTAGCTGGGATGATTATTAATGTCACGGGTGCTTCTTTTTTATGGCCTTTTAATACAATTTACTTACATGATAGTTTAGGGAAATCTTTATCAGTAGCCGGAATGGTATTAATGATCAACTCGCTTACTGGTGTAATCGGAAACTTGCTCGGCGGTGTTTTATTCGATAAATGGGGCGGTTATAAATCAATTTTAGTAGGGATTGTCATTACACTTGTATCGATTTTAGGTCTTGTATTTTTCCATGGTTGGCCGCTATATGTTGTGTGGCTAGCATTAATCGGATTCGGTTCTGGAATGGTGTTTCCATCGATGTATGCGATGGTTGGGACGGTTTGGCCAGAAGGCGGGAGACGAGCGTTCAATGCAATGTATGTTGGACAAAACGTTGGTATTGCTATTGGAACAGCGTGCGGTGGTTTAGTTGCGTCTTATCGTTTTGATTATATTTTCTTAGCGAACTTTATTTTATACTTTATTTTCTTCTTAATTGCGTTTATCGGATTCCGTGGTATGGAAGCGGAAAAAGGGCAAGAGGTACAAAAAGAAGCCGAAACGAAAAAAGGTTGGTTACTTACACCTGGCTTCAAAGCGCTTCTAATCGTATGTGTAGCATATGCTTTATGCTGGGTTACATACGTACAGTGGCAAGGGGCAATTGCGACGTATATGCGAGAGTTAAATATTAGTCTTCGTCACTACAGTTTATTATGGACGATAAACGGGGCGATGATTGTTTGTGCACAACCGCTTGTTAGTATGATAATTCGCTGGATGAAGCGTTCTTTAAAACAACAAATTATGATTGGAATTGGTATTTTTGCGGTTTCATTTATTGTACTAAGCCAAGCACAGCAATTTACGATGTTCCTCGTTGCGATGGTGACATTAACAATTGGCGAGTTATTCGTATGGCCGGCAGTTCCGACCATTGCAAATATACTTGCACCGAAAGATAAGTTAGGGTTTTATCAAGGGGTTGTAAATAGCGCAGCGACTGTAGGGAAAATGTTCGGACCGGTTGTTGGCGGAGCGATTGTTGACTTATACAATATGGAAGTATTGTTTATAGCGATCATGGTAATGCTTGTATTAGCACTTATAGCAACGAGTATTTATGATAGACGAGTAAAAGTAGAAGAAGCAGTTGAAGAAAAAATTGCAGTTTAGTTTGACGGAACATGCAACATGTTTTAGAATATATTTAAATAAATAGTACTAAAATAACCTTTGGAACAAGGGAGATAGCTCGGCTGTCCTAAGACGAATTCGTTAGCTATAAAAAGTAACGATTAACCGAGAAGCCCCCGCTTCAAGTAAGCTTGTAAGAGATACTAAGTGGTGGGTAGTTCACATTAACTCATATTTGTAATAACAGTGAGAAGGAGTAGTAGTAATAGAAGCTGGTTTAGAGAGTTGACGGTCGGTGCAAGTCAATCCACGTTTCGTTATGAACTCGCCTTTGAGTTGCAGTTGTGAAATCATTAGTAGCAATTGCCGTTAATCCACGTTACGGATCTAAGCGAATGTATTTATTACATTAATTTAGGGTGGTACCGCGGGAATCTATAACCTCTCGTCCCTTTCTAGGGATGAGAGGTTTTTTGTATTTTGGGCGGTGAAAATAAATCGAATTTCAAGGAGGATATCTCATGAGCTTTAATCATCAAAAAATTGAGAAGAAGTGGCAAGGTCATTGGGAAGAGAATAAAACATTCCGTACGCCAGATGAGACAGAAAAACCAAAATTTTATGCACTAGATATGTTCCCATATCCATCAGGTGCAGGCTTACACGTAGGGCATCCAGAAGGATATACAGCGACAGATATTTTATCTCGTATGAAGCGTATGCAAGGGTATAACGTTCTTCATCCAATGGGATGGGATGCATTCGGTCTTCCAGCAGAGCAATATGCACTTGATACTGGAAATAGCCCGGCAGAATTTACAGAGCTTAATATTAATACGTTCCGTAATCAAATTAAAGCATTAGGTTTCTCTTACGATTGGGATCGTGAAGTAAATACAACAGATCCAACCTACTACAAGTGGACACAATGGATCTTCCTAAAACTATTTGAAAAAGGTTTAGCTTACGTTGATGAAGTACCTGTAAACTGGTGCCCAGCACTTGGTACAGTACTTGCGAATGAAGAAATAATTGACGGTAAGAGTGAGCGTGGTGGACATCCAGTTGAGCGTCGTCCGATGAGACAGTGGATGTTAAAAATTACAGCTTACGGAGATCGTCTATTAGAAGATCTAGATGAGCTTGACTGGCCAGAAAGCTTAAAAGATATGCAGCGTAACTGGATCGGTCGTTCTGAAGGTGCAGAAGTACACTTCAACATCGATGGTACAGATGAGAAATTTACAGTTTTCACAACGCGTCCTGATACATTATTTGGTGCAAGCTACTGTGTACTTGCTCCGGAACATGCACTTGTTGCTGACATTACAACTGCAGAACAAAAAGAAGCTGTAGAAGCTTACATTAACTCGGTAAAAATGAAGAGTGACCTAGAGCGTACAGAACTTGCGAAAGAGAAAACTGGTGTATTCACTGGTGCTTACGCAGTTAACCCAGTAAATGGTGAGAAATTACCAATCTGGATCGCTGATTATGTTCTTGCAACTTACGGAACAGGTGCTGTAATGGCAGTTCCAGCTCACGATGAGCGTGACTATGAATTCGCATCAACGTTCAATCTTCCAATGAAGGAAGTTGTAAAAGGCGGAGACATTTCAAAAGAAGCATATACAGGCGATGGTGCGCACGTAAACTCAGCATTCCTTGATGGTTTAAATAAAGAAGAAGCAATCGTAAAAATGATTGAGTGGCTTGAAGTAACAAGCGCAGGAAATCAAAAAGTAACGTACCGTCTACGTGACTGGTTATTTAGCCGTCAACGTTACTGGGGTGAGCCAATTCCAGTAATCCATTGGGAAGATGGTACAATGACAGCTGTGAAAGAAGAGGAATTACCATTAGTTCTTCCGAAAACAGAGAACATTCGTCCTTCAGGTACAGGTGAGTCACCACTTGCAAACATTGAAGAGTGGGTAAATGTTGTTGATCCTGAAACGGGTAAAAAAGGTCGTCGTGAAACAAATACAATGCCACAATGGGCTGGTAGCTGCTGGTATTACCTACGCTACATCGATCCAAACAACAGCGAAGCACTTGTAGATCCTGAAAAAGTAAAACAATGGCTTCCAGTTGATATTTATATCGGCGGAGCAGAGCACGCTGTACTTCACTTACTATATGCACGTTTCTGGCATAAAGTATTATATGATATCGGTGTAGTTCCAACGAAAGAGCCGTTCCAACAACTATTCAACCAAGGTATGATCTTAGGTGAAAACAACGAGAAAATGAGTAAATCAAAAGGTAACGTTGTAAACCCGGATGATATCGTAGCAAGCCACGGTGCAGATACACTTCGTCTATACGAAATGTTCATGGGACCATTAGATGCTTCAATCGCTTGGTCTGAAAATGGTCTTGACGGAGCTCGTCGTTTCCTAGACCGCGTATGGCGCCTATTCATTCAAGATAACGGTGAATTAAGTGAGAAAATTACTGATGCACCAAACAAAGAGCTTGAAAAAGCTTACCACCAAACAGTGAAGAAAGTAACAGAAGACTATGCAGAGCTTCGCTTCAACACAGCGATTTCTCAAATGATGGTATTCATCAACGATGCATACAAAGCTGAAACACTTCCGAAAGAATATGTAGAAGGTTTCGTAAAAATGATTGCACCAGTTGCACCTCACATCGGGGAAGAACTTTGGAGCAAGCTTGGATACAATGAAACAATCACATATGCAAGCTGGCCAACATTTGATGAGTCTAAACTTGTAGAAGATGAAGTTGAAATCGTTGTTCAAATTATGGGCAAAGTTCGCGCAAAACTAACAATGAGTAAAGACGCATCAAAAGAAGAAATGGAACAACTTGCACTTGAAGCAATTAAAGAACAAATCGAAGGAAAAGCAGTTCGTAAAGTAATTGTCGTTCCTGGAAAACTTGTTAACGTTGTTGCAAACTAATTAATTATTAATAAAAGCTCAGAGCGTTTATGCTCTGAGCTTTTTTATATGAAAAATAAGTTCTGGATCCCTTTCATCAATGGAGAACGAAGAAAAAGGTGCGGAATTCCCATATAGACAAACACCTATTCTTCTATAGGAAATATGATAAAAAAGGTAGGTTAAATTGAGCAGAAGAGGTGAAAGGAATGAAAGGGATGGACAATAATGCACCACATGGCTTCTTCGGAGGTGGATCGGATAGTTATGGACAAATGATGTTCATGGGAGGAGATGGTCAACACGGATATGGCGGAATCCCAAGTTGGATGGGAGGAGCAGCTGGAGGATTTCCGACGTCAGTGGCGGGTGTACAAACAGGATTCCCAACATCAGTAGCTGGAGCACAAACAGGAATTCCGACATTAGTAGGAGGAGCACAAGGAGGAGTGCCTGTAGGTATGCCAACTACATTTCCATCCTTCGTGGGAGGCGTACAAACAGGATTTCCTGTACCTGGCGTCGGTGTTGTAGCTGGTGGAATCGGTGGTTTCCCACAAGGTGTTCACGGTCATCATGTGCACCATGGTCATCATCAGCACCACG
>NZ_JBALMG010000010.1:48286-53625 GCF_036963225.1 Bacillus sp. JJ783
AGCACCACGGTCATCATCAACACCACGGTCACCATCAACAACATGGCCATCATCAGCACCACGGTCACCATCAACAACAAGTACATCACCACGGTCATCACCAAATTCATCCGCAGGCTGTTCTTTTTCAAACACAACACCATCATCAAGGGCAACACCATCATCAAGGACAACACCATCATCAAGGGCAACACCATCACCAAGGGCAACATCACCATCAAGGGCAGCAACATCATCAAGGACAACATCACCACCAAGGGCAGCAACATCAACAAGGACAACAACATCAACAAGGACAACAACAAATTTGGTACGGTGGAGGAGCTGGAACTGCGGCGGGAACAGCTGGAATTACAGCTGGAGCAGCGGGTCATGCTGGACATGTGGGACATTAATGAATTACATGAAAAATTCTCTTGTGCGCAAGGGGATTTTTTATTTTGAAGAAAAATATATTTGCATTTCGAAATGTAATCTTGAGTAGTAAAACACGAAGTTCATGACCTGTGAATGATAGTACAAAAAAGCTGCTAAGAATATTCCTAGCAGCTGCTCTTATATTATTTTCCTGCGTTTGCTAATGCCTCTTGACGTTGACGTTCAATTTCCGCACGAAGTTGTGGTTCTGGTGCTTGCCAGCCTTCTGGTTTTAAAATTTTGCCATCGCCCTCGCGGAATCGAGGTTTCCCATCAGGGAATAGTTTTGCCATGTTGGCGTTGTTTACAATTTCGAATCCTTTATCTGGACGTACGCCCATTTCTGCAAACGTTCCGAATGCAAAGTAAATAAGGTCAATAAGTGCATCGTATTGATCTTCAACAGTTGTTGCTTCTAGAAATTCTTCTAACTCTTCTTGCATAAAGCTAGCACGAATTTTTGCACGCTCTTCTGTTAGTTTTGTTGGAGTACTTGTCACAGGATGTCCGAATTCTTCATGCATTTTTGCAACAAGTTCGAATCCTTTATCTAAACCTTTTTCGTTTGTCATGTTGTTTCATCCTTTCTTACGTTATGCCGAAGTTTATTGTAACATAAGGTGATTATTAAATGAAAAAGGCTTGTCCCAAAATTGATGAGAGTAGCTCTTTTTTCATGTCTCATAATGGTAAATAAAATTTTATCGGCGATTTTTCGAATATATCGACCACAATTTGAATTTTATCAGCGATTCGACAAGGAATATCGAATTAACTACAAAATACGACAATAATAACCTGCTTATTAATAAGAAAAACCGTCCCAAATACCTTTTGGGGACGGCCTCGCTCGCTATTCTTCTTTCTTTAATAAAATGGATAAAATGAGATCAATGCCAAACATTCCGATGAGTAGCATTGGTATAACGACAAGTAAATAACGAGTAAAAGAAACATTTTTTAAATATGTATGAGCAAATAAAAAGACGCCAAGAAATAAAATACCATTTAAAATAGGTTTTACTAATTTTTTAGACATAAGCTCCCCCGTAAATATCCCTTTTCTCTATTTAAAAATAAAAACTCCCCTCTCCGTTGTACCATGCCAGAGAGGGGAGTTCAATCATTAACTTATTCAATTACGCCAGAATTTGTAATATTGACAGTGTATTTCACCTTAATAGGAACATCTTTATACATTCTTCGCCACTCTTCTAATTTGAATGGACGGTAATGTTCTTTATACCTTGCGCCGAGACCGAGTGGATCCACATTTAAAGATTTAAACTGTTTAATTAATTTGTTAGCTGTTGCATCTAATTGTTTTTCAACTGACTTTTCTATTTTTTTTGTGTTCTTTTTATTTTCTAAGTTGAACTGTTTAGATAGTTCTTGAATGCGTGCTTCTAGTTTAACGTGTATGAAAAATGATGGTTTACCATCTTTAATACTTACTTGGTAAGTTGGGACGGATCGAATATTATTAATGATTGTGTATCCTGAGTTTGCTTTAAATTCATGTGAATCTAAGCGATGTTTTTCCAATAAACCTTTAAAGGCGAACATATCGTGATAGTTAATTTTCCCAACATATTTATCTCTTTTTAAAAGTCCGATACCAGTAATTCTTATTTTATCTTTATCTTTTTTGAGTATTGGTAAATAAGAATCTTGACCTTCACGATAATATCGATAGGCTCCTAAATGTAGATTGTCAGTAGGTAAAGGACCCGTTTTCATATTATGGTCTAACATTTTCTTTATATAAATTGCAACGTTAGATGATGTTGTATATTTACCTTTTAGTAAGTCTAGTCCTGTTCCCTCTAATAAACCGACATAAATAGAGTTCCCGATATTCACATCACGAATTAACGTGTCAAAGGAAGTTGACAACCCTTTTTTGGCGATTTTTGTAGTAAATAAAGCAAAACGCATTTGTCCACTTGCAAACGGCTGAGAGGATTCTAAAGATATATCCGCTTTTACTTGTTTTACTGCGTTTCCTACTCCTTCAAAGACTTGAACTTTATTACCTTTTTTCTGTATAGGACAAACGAATGTGACTTTTACTTTATTATCTTTTGCTGTATCAAAAACAGCCCCTTGAATGAGATTGACATCATCGATAATATTTTTTTGTAAGCAACCAGTTAGACTAAGGATGCTGATACAAGAAAGAAGCATTAATTTTCTTTTGATTTTTTCCATTTTCTTTTCACCCACACAATAATAAATAGAATTGGGATGTATATGTAAATAAGCCAAAAACTAATTCTTGACGCATTGCTAATAAAGTCATTAATATCATGTCTGTTTGTTAAAAGTTGTGAAACAATGAGGGTAATGAGCAAAAAAGTAATTAAAACACCTCTTTGTTTTACACGAAATATTTCGTGTGTTCCTCTTGTCGCTGCCCATAAAGGAAGAATGAAGCTCGTAACAATAACGAGAGCATAAGCTGAGATTGCAATGTACTCTAGCCTTTCTATGAAAGGAAGTTGGATAACCTGAGTCATAGAGAGCTGGGCCCAAATTGTTTTGGATAATTGTTTTTCGCTAAAGAATGTAAAAGCTAAGAGGGTGCTAAATAAATATAAAAGATTAGAGAATAGCGCACCGTATTGTGCAAATTTATGAGATTTCTTAGACTCTTTTACAAATGGATAAATCATAAGAAAAATTTCAAATCCGCTCATAGTATAGATTGATAATTGAGATGCTTTTAAAATGTCTGAAAATGAATGTGAAAATACAGGGAGTAAATTAGACCAGTGAGTGTATTTTAAGATAAAAAGGCTAATGAAAAGATATCCGAGTGTCCCGCCGATAGAAATGACACAGATACCAGTAATAACACGAAAACCAGATGAGATAATATAATAACCGACTAAGCATAGAAAAGTTGTTAGCATCCAAATCGAAGCAGAAGGAAACATCCATACTTGAATAATTTCTACATATGTTCGAACGACAGAAATACTGACCATTAAAAAATACACCATAAAGATAATGTTAATCCCATTCCCAAGCCACTTTCCGAATGTTTGTTTATGCAAATCAATTAAATTGCCATCTATACCTTTTAGTGAGGAATACATCATCCATAGGAGAATATGAATGATGATTCCTGTGAGAAGGACACCTATCCAGCCATCGTATCCAGCTGCTTTCGCAATAATGCGGGCAAATCCGAGAACACCAGCACCAAATTGTGCACCGTGAATTAAGAAGAAGACGAAGATAGGTGATATTTGGTGTTCTGCTTTAATTTTACTCATCGATGCACCTCATTTCTTAATCATCAAAATCAGATGTATGTTTTGTTGAAATTCCGTTTGCTGATTTCTTAACATGCTGTGGTCTAGCTTGTACATCCCTCGTATCAATCATCGTTAATGGAAAACGAATCCAAGAGTCCTTTGCTGATTGTTGGCGTGTTGGATAAAACAGTGCGTACGGCTTACGTAAAGAAGTTAGTCTAAAAAGATGGGTAAATAAAAAGATAAATCCAAGAGAAATACCAAATAGACCACCTATTTCTGCAAATGCGAGAAATGGGAAACGTAGTAAACGAACGGCGTTACCCATTTTATAAATGGGTGTAATAAAGGAAGCTAACGCTGATAAGGCAACGATAATTAATAAAATGTTACTCGTTAACCCAGCTTGAACAGATGCTTGTCCAATTACGATACCACCTACAATACCGAGTGTTTGTCCTACTTTCATCGGTAACCTAGCCCCAGCTTCTCTTAATAAATCAATAACTAATTCCAAAAAGAGTGCTTCGATTAAAGGTGGGAATGGTACTTGTGCTCTTGATAAAATCAATGTTTCAAGCAAATCGCTTGGAATGAGTTCGTAATGATAACTTAAAACGGCAACATATAATGGGGCTGCACAAATTGAGAAAAGAACCGCGATAAGTCGTAAAATCCTTGAAAATGTAGCGTACAGCCAAGAGACGTTATAGTCTTCTGGTGAAATAAAGAAATCGAAATATGATACAGGAGTTAGTAGAACGTTTGGTGAACCGTCAACAAAAATTGCAATTTTGCCATCAATAAGTGCCTTTGTCACTCTATCAGTTCGTTCTGTATTGATATATAATGGAAAAATTGATTTTTCGCCCATTAACTCTTGAAGATAAGCACTATCATTAATTTGATCGTATTCAAGAGCTCGCAATGATTCTTCGAGAAAATCCACATTATCCTTTTCTGCAAGGTTGTCTAAATACATTATTACAACCTTTGTTTTCGAAAAGGAGCCAATTATCATTTCTTTTGTTTGCAGTTCTAATACTGGAAGGCGTTTACGGACTAAATTAATATTTGTATCAATAGCTTCTACAAAACCTTCTTGTGGACCGATAACTGTTGATTCATTTAATGGAGGGCTTGGTGCCCGGTAAGTATCAATTGCAATGTTTGCAAGCATACACTTTTGATCTTGCTGGTTCAATTGAATAATTGCATGTCCTTTTAAAACCATGTCCTCAATTTTTTGTAAGTCGTTCGTAATTGTAATACCGCTCATTGGCATATGTTCTTTTAGCTCCTCAAGAGAAGAACAAGAGCGTTCTAAAAGTGTAGGCATTAAATACTTTTGAAGCTTTTCTCCATCAAGTGAAGGACGGTAGTAAGAAATCCAATAAGGCATCGTTTCATCATCAGATGTATGATAATTAACAAAGTCACTAGACATTTTTAGTTTTGCTATTAAGTCTTGTAGAGAATGAATATGGTCCTTTTCTGGTTTGCTAAAGTCATAAATGCTGTTACTTCCAGCGCTTTGAGAAGGATTCTTTTGTGCAGCCGGTTGCTGTTTGTCTTGAGAAGGATTCTTTTGTGCAGCTGGTTGCTGTTTGTCTTGAGAAGGATTCTTTTGTGCAGACGGTTGCTGTTTGTATTGAGAAG
>NZ_JBALMG010000010.1:53724-64102 GCF_036963225.1 Bacillus sp. JJ783
TGAGAAGAATCCTCTTGTGTAGCCTGTTGCTGTTTGTTTTGAGAAGAATCTTCTTGTGTAGACTGTTGCTGTTTGTTTTGAGAAGAATCCTCTTGTGTAGATTGCTGCTGTTTGTCTTGTGAAGAATCCTCAGTTTGTTCTCCATTTTTTTGCTGGCTATTCTTATCTTGGTTATGTTTCATGCTTCTAGTTTTCTTTTTGTTATTGTTCTCTTGATCGTTATACTGTTGTTCCGAGTCGTTTGTCTCTTTTGCTTCTGCTGTATTTGAGTTTTTTTTCTTACGTAACCAATTCCAAATCATATGTATGCCCTCTTTGATTGTGTAATATAGTGCTATTTTGTGGCTAATTTTGTATATTATTCATTTATTTATGAAAAGAAGGAGGAGATTGGTTTGCATAGAAAAAATCCTTTAGTAAGCAGTTCATAAAACGACGGGAAGAAGGCGAGTCTGTGCAAATTGTAAAAAAGGAGAAGTTTGTTTTAAAAGAGTTTGTGTTTGAAAATGGTAGGGAAATTCCTGTTCAAATGGGGTATGAGACGTATGGTGCTTTAAATAGAGAAAGATCAAATGCGATTTTGGTTTGTCACTATTTTAGTGCAACAAGTCATGCGGCTGGAAAATATACAGAGCATGATGAGGGGGCTGGTTGGTGGGATGAATTAATTGGACCTGGGAAAGCAATTGATACAAATAAATATTTCATTATATGTACTGATAATCTTTGTAATGTCCAAGTGAAGAACCCATATGTGATTACAACGGGACCGAAATCGATAAATCCGATGACTGGTTTTGAGTATGCGATGGATTTTCCAGTTTTCACATTTTTAGATGTAGCACGTATGCAATATGAGTTAATAAAAGATATGGGGATTGCTAGATTACATGCTGTAATGGGACCGTCGGCAGGTGGGATGATTGCGCAGCAATGGGCTGTCCACTATCCTCATATGGTAGAACGAATGATTGGAGTTATTACGAATCCGCAAAACCCAATTATAACGTCGGGAAATGTAGCGCAAAATGCGATCGAAGCAATTCAGCTTGATCCAAATTGGAAAGGTGGAAAGTACGGAGAGGAACAACCAACGAAGGGGCTTCGTTTGGCGAATAAAATGATGTTTATGAACGCATTTGATGAACATTTTTATGAAACGGCATTCCCGCGGAACAGTATAGAAATGGCACCTTATCAGCAATTTTCTGCATTAACATCATTTGAGAAAGAAATAAATAAAGTGACATGTAAAAGTATAGATTTAGTAGATGCAAATTCATGGATGTACACTACAAAAGCGGTCTTATTACATGATATTGCACATGGATTTTCTTCCTTAGAAGAGGCTCTTTCTAAGATTGAAGCGAATGTACTCATGATTCCATGCAAACAAGATTTACTTCAGCCGCCTCGTTACAATTATAAAATGGTAGACATTTTGCAAAAGCAAGGGAAGTATGCAGAAGTATATGAGATAGAAAGTATAAATGGGCATATGGCAGGAGCGTTAGATGTTCATTTATTTGAAAAGAAAGTTTATGAGTTTTTAAACCGGAAAGTATCTAGTTTTGTGTAGGAAATAATTAATGTGGAAAGGTGCATGATTTATAGTAGGCACCTTTTTTCACATGATTTGCAGACGGAAAATATATGAAGCGATTGATAAACCGAAGAAAGCTATACTAAGTAATAGAAATAAGAATGACATTTCTTGAGGGGATTTTATCTTTTTATTATTTTTCATACTAAGAGCAATAACTGCAACAACTAAAAAAATGATGCCCATAATGAAAAGAAAAAGTGTCATTTTAACTGGCTCCTTTCATCAAACAAGTATATTGAGGATACAACGCGCTAGTTATGTTTGTAAAGAATAAGTTTTGCGGGAAAATTGAGAAACAAACGTTCCATTCTTTGCGTTCCTTCCTTCGCGTGCTAAAATTGATGAGAAATGATTGTTTAAAGAAGAAACTGAAGGTTTTATTGTATATAAGGAGGAACTACATATGACAGAAGTAAAAACAATTACTACAGAAGAAGTGCAAGAGCGTTTAGAAAATGGAGAAACATTATTTTTAGTAGATGTAAGGGAAGATGAAGAAGTAGCGGCAGGAAAAATTCCGGAAGCTGTACATATTAAAATGGGCGATATTCCAAATAAAGTAGATTTCTTTGAGAAAGAGAATGAATATATCTTTATTTGCCGTTCGGGAATGCGTAGTGAAAATGTATGCCATTATTTAAATGAGCAAGGATTTAAAACGGTGAACATGGTTGGCGGTATGCTTCAATATGAAGGCGAAACTAAATAAGTAGCTGCAAAAACTTGAAACGTGTTTGTTTCAAGTTTTTTTCTTTTGCATACAGTGTATAAAAGGGGGATAGGTAAATGGGGATTAACATGCGTAAAGTAAAAATTATAAATAATACAGGGGCTGTTAATGTTGGTGACTGTTATGATATCTCACCTTTAGCTGTAGCGAAAATATATGCGGGTGCTGGAGGATCGAGTGCGGCTATTTTTTTAAATGGGAAGCGGCAGCCAGAAGCGGTGATTAGAACATCAGTATTTTTACCACCATTAGCGACGAGTACACGTACATTAGGTGCATAAAGGAAAGGTAGAGTGTAAGTATGCCTGCGCATATAAAAGAGTTTATTATTGTTAATAATACTGGGAATATATTTACCGGTGATAATTTGAGTGATACATCGTTTACTGCTTCGAAATCGTATAGTGGTTCAACGGGTTGCACTTGGATTGATGTTGTTACAGTAATAGGAACGGAGACGAAGCTTTGTTTACAGCCGGGAGATTCTGTGACGACAACATATACACGAGGTACTCCTGCTAGTAATCTAACAAGAGCAAATACGGGGCAAGGTGCAAATGTATCAAATATAGTACAAAGTGTCCCTAATACAGATAATATGGATTCAACAGCTGGACTCCCCTAAGAAATTAGGGGAGTTTTTATTTAAAAGAAGTATTGGAAACACTATAAATGGAAACCCGCTCGCTGGAACGATAAATGCTCCTTTAGTTGGCGTGAGTTCATTAAATGCGACAATTATTACTAACTTGCCTGCTGGAGCCGCTGTTAGCTTGCACTTATCTGGATTGCTTGGGGTTACATTATCTACGACAACGCCAGGGGCTACTCTGACTATTATTAGATTAAGTTAATCAGCAGAAAACCTTGGAACTTTTATGTTTCAAGGTTTTTTATTTGTTTGAGCAAAAACATCACGTTTCAAAAATATATTATAATAGAATGAAGAGAGGGATAAATTTGGCAGAAAGGGAGAGTGGCGATGCAGGAGAAGGTTAAAGATTTTTTCGGACGCCCACTTCAAGATTTGCGCATCTCTGTCATTGATCGTTGTAATTTACGGTGTACGTATTGTATGCCAGCGGAAGTGTTTGGTCCTGATTATGCTTTTTTGAAAGAGGAGTTTTTACTGACATTTGATGAAATCGAGCGATTAGCAAAAGTATTTGTTAGCATCGGTGTACGGAAAATTAGACTTACTGGCGGTGAGCCATTGCTCCGTAAGGATTTAACAAAACTTATCGAACGTCTCGTGAAAATTGACGGTTTAGTAGATCTAGGATTAACGACAAATGCGATTCATTTAACGAAGCAAGCGAAGGCGTTAAAAGAAGCTGGGTTACACCGAGTAAATGTTAGTTTGGATGCGATAGATGATAATGTGTTCCGTGCAATTAATGGCCGGAATATGAATACGAAACCAGTGTTAAAAGGAATTATGGCAGCGAAAGAAGCAGGCCTTGAAGTGAAGGTAAATATGGTTGTGAAAAAAGGGATGAACGATCATCAAGTACTTCCGGTTGCTGCGTATTTTAAAGAACAAGGAATTTCACTTAGATTTATTGAGTTTATGGATGTTGGCAGTACGAATGGATGGAATTTTGATCAAGTTATTACGAAACGAGAATTAATTGATATGATTCATGGGGTGTATCCAATTGAGCCAGCTGAAGCTCATTATTTCGGGGAGGTTGCGAAGCGGTATCGATACGTTGGAACGAATGTAGAGGTTGGTTTTATTACCTCCGTTTCTGAGTCATTTTGTTCTTCTTGTACGAGAGCAAGAATTTCAGCAGATGGAAAGTTTTATACTTGCTTGTTTGCGACAGAAGGAATGGATTTAAGGAAACTTCTGAGGGAAAACCTTTCAGATAATGAGTTATTAAAAGCTATACAAGATGTATGGGAGAATAGAAAAGATCGATATTCAGATGAACGGACAGAAGAAAGTGCGAAAAATCGTCCGAAAATTGAAATGTCTTATATAGGAGGATAAGAAAGGGGGATGTCGTATGCAAGAGCGATATTCAAGACAAATGTTATTTTCAGGTGTTGGGGAAGAAGGACAACGGAAAATAAGAAGGAAGCATGTGCTCGTCATCGGTGCTGGTGCGCTTGGAGCAGCGAATGCAGAAGCAATTGTTAGAGCAGGTGTTGGAAAAATAACAATTGCTGATCGTGATTATGTAGAATGGAGTAATTTACAAAGGCAACAATTATATACAGAAGAAGATGCGAAGCATTATAAGCCGAAAGCGATAGCGGCAGCAGAACATTTAAAAGCTATTAATTCCGAAGTAGAAATTGTACCGGTTGTGACTGATGTAACGGTGCAAGAAATGGAAGAGTTAATTAAAGGGGTAGATTTAATATTAGATGCGACAGATAATTTTGAAACGCGCCTGCTTATTAATGATATATCTCAGATGTATAACGTTCCGTGGATATACGGAGGATGTGTTGGAAGTTACGGAGTAACTTATACAATCTTGCCAGGAAAAACGCCGTGTTTTCGATGTTTAATGGAACATCCGGCGAGCGGAGCGACATGTGATACGGCCGGTATTATACAGCCAGCAGTGCAATTAGTAGTTGCACATCAAATAACGGAAGCCTTGAAAATATTAGTAGAAGATTTTGAGGCACTTCGTGAAACGATGCTATCATTTGATCTTTGGAATAATCAACAGATGGCATTTAAAGTGAATAGGCAGAAAAAGGATACATGTTTATCTTGTGGAAAGCTACGTACATATCCGAGTTTAACATTTGAAGCACAAACGAAAACAGAAGTATTATGTGGGCGAAATACAGTTCAAATCCGTCCAGGTGTGCGTCAGGGTTTTAATTTAGAAGAAATTAAAAAGCGCTTACAAAAAAGTGTGGATGTAAAAGAAACGCCATATTTATTATCATTTCCAGTGGAAGAATATCGTTTTGTTTTATTTACAGATGGCAGGGCGTTTATTCATGGTACGAATGATATGAATGTTGCGAAACGACTATATACAAGATATATAGGTTGAACCTAAAGGGAGATCCTTTAGGTTCAAATGGAAAAGGTAGGATTAAGAATTTCTAATATAATCTCCATTTTTTCCGCCCGTTTTTTCAAGTAAGTAGGTTTCGCCAATAATCATACCCTTATCAACGGCTTTACACATGTCATATACAGTAAGAGCGGAAGCGGAAGCGGCTGTTAAAGCTTCCATCTCAACGCCGGTACTACCTTCTGTTTTAACTTTTACTTCAATAAGTAGTCGATATTGTTCTTCTGACTGTTTCCAATCGAAAGAGACGTCAACACCTTTTAATAATAAAGGATGGCACATTGGGATAATATCAGAAGTACGTTTTGCAGCCATAATACCTGCGATTTGTGCGACGGCTAATACGTCACCTTTACCAATTTCATTGTGAGAGATTTTATCAAAAATTTCTTTCGTAACGAGAATGCTAGAGCATGCTATTGCTGTTCGAACGGTTATTTTTTTGTCACTGATGTCAACCATTTTAGCGCGCCCTTGGTCGTTGAAATGTGTGAATGAAGACATGGAATTCCTCCTTGAAGTAATTGCGATTTAATATATAAAGTGTAATCGAGATTAGATATTTTGCAAATATGAGGTGAGAAACAATGGTAGAAAAACGAATCCCGATTCAAGTTGCTGAGGCAGTAGAGCGGGTTATGAAATACGCTAAGCATGGTGAAGTAGAAGAAGTTTCTATTACAGAAAGTTACGGGAGGATTCTTGGAGAGGATGTTGTCTCAGATCACGACGTCCCTCACTTTGATCGTTCTCCTTACGATGGTTTCGCAATTCGAGCAGAAGATACGAAGGAAGCGAGTCAAGAGCAGCCGGTTGAATTTGAAGTAATAGGAGAAATCGGAGCAGGATCTGTTTTTACAGAAGAAGTAGGGGCTTTTCAGGCGGTTCGTATTATGACAGGAGCAGCTATTCCAGAAGATTGCAATGCAGTCGTAATGCTAGAACTGACGGAAGGATTCGAGAGGAACGAAAGTACATATATGAAGTTAAAACGTCCTTTCCAAAACGGTGACAATGTGTCATTTAAAGGAGAAGATATAAAACAAAATCAAGTCCTTGTTAAGAAAGGTGTTGTAATTAATCCGGGTGTTGCCGCATTATTAGCGACGTTTGGATATAGCACTGTGAAAGTTGTAAAACAGCCGGTTGTCGGTATTGTAACGACAGGCAGCGAATTATTAGAAGTGCATGAGGCGTTAGAGCCAGGGAAAATTAGAAATAGTAACTCTTATATGATTGCCGCTCAAATTATGAAAGCTGGCGGAAAAGTTCGTTACTATGGACAACTTGCCGATGAGTTAGACGCATGTTTTACAGCAGTTAAATCGGCGATGGGTGAGGTTGATATTTTAATTACAACGGGCGGTGTTTCAGTAGGGGATTACGACTATTTGCCAGCTATTTATGAAAAGTTACAGGCGAATGTACTCTTTAATAAAATAGCGATGAGGCCAGGGAGTGTAACGACAGTAGCTGAAGTTGATGGAAAGCTACTCTTCGGTTTATCAGGTAATCCGTCAGCTTGTTATGTAGGTTTCGAATTATTTGTGCATCCAATTATGAAAACGTATTTGAATGCGAAGGATCCTCACGTATATAGAGCCGATGCTATTTTACAAAAAGATTTTCCAAAGCCAAATCCGTTTACTCGTTTTGTAAGAGCGAAAGCGAGCGTTGTTAATGGGGCACTACAAGCGATGCCAGTCGGTTTAGATAAGTCGAGTGCAGTCTCTTCACTTGCGGATGCAAATGCTTTTATCGTGCTGCCTGGAGGAACGAGAGGATTTGAAGCAGGAATGAAAGTGTCTGTATTATTGTTAGAATGCTCTGAGGGAAGTGATTGGCCGTGGGCAAAGCCTCTTCAATCTTACAAATAGTAGGGTATCAAAATAGCGGGAAAACAACACTTGTAGAGAAGATGGTACATGCATTAGCTGAAAGCGAAATGAAGGTTGCTACAATTAAACATCATGGTCACGGGGGCTTTCCTGAAGTAGCACAAAAAGATAGTGAAAGACACCGAAAAGCTGGTGCTGTAGTAAGTAGTGTAGAAGGCGCTGGATTACTATCTCTGTCCTCTTTGCGAGATGAATGGTCCTTGCAAGAAATTATCCGCTTGTACGAATTTTTTGAAGTGGATACGATTTTAATAGAGGGCTATAAAGCTGAGGAATATCCAAAAATAGTGTTACTTCGTTCTGCGGAAGACGCTGAACTTTTACATAAAGTAGAAAATATAGCGGCGGTTATTACGTGGTATGATGCTCCGTCAAATGTACGAGAAGAATATAAAGTATTTCATATAACAGAAGAAAAATTGTATATAGACTGGTTTTTACAAACGGTTAGGGGTGCAAAATGATAAATACGTATTATGAAGTAATTGATGCAGAAATCTCGATTGAAGAGGTGGTAAAGAAAGTAGTTCGCCGTGAATGTGGTGCTGTCACAACATTTATCGGAACAGTTAGGGAGTTTACGAAAGGGCGTCGTACACTATACTTAGAGTATGTAGCTTATAAGACGATGGCAGAAAAGATGCTACAGAAAATTGGGTCAGAAGTGAAGGAGAAGTGGCCCGGTACACATGTTGCGATTACGCATCGCATCGGCACGCTGCAAATTTCTGATATAGCGGTTGTTGTTGCTGTATCAACGCCTCATCGCAAAGAGGCTTATGAAGCGAATGAATATATTATGGAGCGTATTAAGCAAATTGTTCCAATTTGGAAAAAGGAGTTTTGGGAAGATGGTGACTCATGGATTGGTGACCAATTAGAAAAAACACCATATCCAGCAGGAGAGCCTGGGAAGGAGTTATAAATATGATTCGAGTATTGTTATTTGCGAACTTGCAAGAAGAAGCAGGAACGAGTGAATTACAAATAGAGAAAGAAAATATTACGGTTGCAGAGTTAAAAGATATTGTTGCGAAAGAATATAATGTACCAGTGTCAGCGCCAATTATGGTTGCGATTAATGAAGAGTACGCAAATGAAGATGATACGATACAATCTGGTGATGTAGTTGCACTAATACCACCAGTGAGTGGTGGTTAATATTGGATTTGTGCTATAAAAAACGACTTTCCTACATAGGGAAAGTCGTTTTTTATGGCATTTTGGAGAACACTATCTTATAGGAAAAGGAGGAAGTTATGAAAAAGATATGTGTAATGATTTCAATGATATGTTCTGTTTTGTTCTTTTCTCCAAGCAATTCTTTGGCAAAAGAATCGACGGAACAGCTTTTAGAAAGTGCGTTACTGAATCGATATTACTCGGTTATAAGGCAAGTGACAGAAGATCAACATGAATGTGAATCCGTTACAAACATAAAGCGCATAGGGAAGAAAGATGAGTTTATTCCTAAATTTGCAGTTACGATACAATTTCTTACATTTCAAGGGGCACATAATCCGCCGAACGATCGTATTACACTCACTTTAGAAGATTATTTGGATCAAATAAAAATAAAAAAAGTAGAGCGAGAAAAAAATGTTTCTGGTGCGACTGCAGAAAAGGTTTGCGCACGAGCGAAAGAGAAAATGAAAGCTCATTTAAATGATTTAGAGTAGCGCCTTAAAAAAGGAATTTGTATGATTTTTAGTAGAGAGAATGAACGATGGATGTGGATAATGTGAAAATATATTGATAGGGCATAGCCGTGAGAAATCGGAAGAGAGATTCAACTATAAGTATCTATTAAAGAAACTGTCTAGTTTTTCAATAGAAAAAAGGCCAAAGAGATTTATCTCTTTGGCCTTTGTTACGCAAAAAAAATAGCGGTTGGCTATTTTTAAAATTAATGATTGATTGTATCTTGAAGAAATTCTGTTGCTTGATGTTCTGAAACATTCTGTACGAGCGCAACTTCACTAATAACCATTTTACGCGCATTATCTAGCATTTGTTTTTCGCTCGCATTTAATGCTCTTTCTTTATTGCGACGAAGTAAATCACGAACAACTTCTGCACTATCTTGAAGATTGCCGTTCTTCATTTTTTCCATATTCATTGTATATCTTTGTTTCCAAGAGAGTGAGGGGTCTGATTCCCCATGATGAAATTCAAGAAGTATACCATCTAACGTACCTTTATCGACGATATAACGTATACCTGATTTTTGTAATTGATCCATCGGAAGCATTACTTGCATATCTTTACTAATGATGCGTATAACACAATATTGACGCGTGTTGCCTAATATTTCTTTTTCTTCAATTGCTTCGATGATTCCTGCACCGTGCATTGGATAAACGATTTTATCACCAATTTGAAACAAATCATCCACCTCCATATGTGGTAACCATTTTTAATGATAACATACGAGGATAAAAATGTCAAATTTTATATAATATCATATCTGATATACTGTAGTCAATATATAAAAGTCGTTTTTTTATTTGTTTTTTCCCCTTATAAGCTGAATAAATAGGGGGAACTTTGTTAGAAAAATAGTACAGGCGCAGAAAGGAGGCATATCCACTTATTTTTAAGCATAAAATATAAAATCGCTAATACAATATACCTAAATCCGTTCTTTGCAAGGGAGGGAGAGAAGGTGGGGCGCACAATTAGAATTGATATTACAAATAAAGTTGTGGCTAAATTTAGGCAAGATTATTTGGAATTATATACGAGTAAGTTTATGATAGGTAAGTTTTATGTCTATACTGAAGATAAACAATATGTGTTAGAAGACGGATATATATATGAAGATGGAAAGTTTTATCGCATCATAGATACGCACCGTGGCAATAAACAAGCGGCGGAGGGCTGCGATCTAGGATGGTGTTAACATGATTCGTGTGAAAGTGTTTGATGAAAGTCATGAAAAAGACTTAGAAGAAGCTGTAAATGTATTTTTGAAAAAAATTGATGATGGAAATTTTGTAGATATAAAGTATCAAGTTGGTGTTTCAATTAACGATGATGAAAATCAAATTTATTGTTTTTCAGCGATGATTGTTTATAAAGCATAAAAAAGAGC
>NZ_JBALMG010000010.1:64132-68849 GCF_036963225.1 Bacillus sp. JJ783
GCTCTTTTTTATGCTTTATGTTGGGACAACATGTGTCGGTAAAATATTCATAATAGATTGTGTTGCGCCTGTTTTCTTTTCCGTTAAAAGAACTTCTCCTGTTTCATGCTCCTGAGCATCAGTGCACATACCGAGGTGATAACGATCACCTAAAAATGGATCAATATAAAAACCATTTTTGAATACTTTATCATTTGGATGTTTTTCATGGTGAATTTCAGAACAGTTAATGCAATAGAACATAGCTTTCATCTCCTTTTTATTTTTGTTAAAAAAAGTGGGTCGGTAGTCATTTCGCTCCTAAGGAAATGTTGAGGAGAAGAGAAATAACTACCTACCCAAATGGCGGGCATACTCCTTCTAGTTTTTCATATCTCGCGTATTGTCCCCGAGGGAAGGAGGAGAGACGAAGTACAGATGAGATAAGTTAGGCGCTTCTCTCAATAGGAGTGATAGAGTTTCATATTGAGGGAATTTTCTATTTTTCATTGCCTTTGTGAGTATATTATGAAGGAATGCTGAGAGGGTGTTTGTCCTGTTGAAAAAATGTTGAGAATTTCTCAACAGTGAAAAAGAGCCTTTCTTGACATGTAACCAAAAGGTGTTATATTGTTAATGTGAAACTAAAAGGTGTTATATTTTATTGCCGAATAAAGGAGATATAAAATGGAACAACAAAATACATTAAATGATATTAAACAAACAATCGTTTTTGACGCGCCTATTCAAAAAGTATGGAATGTAGTATCAACTGCAGAAGGAATTGCGTCATGGTTTATGCCAAATGATTTCGAATTAGAGGTAGGACATGAGTTTCATGTGCAATCACCTTTTGGACCATCACCATGTAAGGTGTTAGAGATTGATGAACCAAATCATTTATCTTTCTCATGGGATACGGATGGCTGGGTTGTTTCATTCATTTTGAAAGACTTAGGAGATAAAACAGAATTCACGTTAATTCACGGCGGCTGGAAACATCCTGATGAAATTCTTCCGAAAGCAAATGCGAAGAGCTCTATTATTCGCGATAGAATGAATGGTGGCTGGGTAGCGATTGTAAATGAAAAACTGAAAAAGGTTGTCGAAGGTTAAATGTCCTCGTCAGCAGCGAGATATGACGTATTTCAAGCAATTGCTGATCCAACCCGCCGAGAAGTGTTACGGTTATTAAGTGATAAAGAGTTACCGATTTCAAAAATAACGGATCATTTTTCGATGAGCCGTACTGCAGTTGTAAAGCATCTTCATATTCTTTCAGAAGCGAATTTAGTGAGTGGAAGAAAGAGCGGAAGAGAAAAGATATACCGTTTGCATCCAGAGCCGTTAGAAGAATTACAGCAGTGGCTCTCGTATTATGAACGATTTTGGGATAATAAATTGTCCATGCTGAAGCATATTGTGGAGAATGAAGAGTAGATTTTATGCAAAGAGGATGACCAAAATGGTCATCCTCTTTTTATTGTTCACTTGTTTGTTTAGCTGGCTTTAATAGGATCCAAGCGATAATTAATGTGAATACCGCTAATACGAACGTGCTCATATAAATGACGTGTACACTTGATGCTAATGCGGATTGTGACTCGGTTGCTACGTTTGCTGTAGCTCCTCCATGTCCGCCAGAAGAAACAAGATCAAGGTTTTTAATGCCACGTGCATGAATCATCGTATTGAAGATCGTTCCGAAGATTGCAGCGCCTAGTGTTTGACTAAATGTATTAATAAATGTGTTTAAACCAACTGCCGTTCCGCGCGTATGGGCCGGTACAGCTGCTTGAATTGTTACCATGTAAATTGGTGTAACAAGCCCCATTCCTAAGCCGAATAATCCGACTGCAACATAAATAAGGAATGATGGTGAATCTGTTGATAATGTAAATAATAAGAAAGTAGCAACTGATAAAATGCTAGCTCCAAGTAAAATAATTTGTTTCGTTTGTAACTTGCCAACTAAGTTACCGGAGAACATAGCACCGAATGTCCACATAACAGGAATCGGCATTAAAATGAGCCCAGCTTCTGTCGCATTTTTTCCTAAAACACCTTGGCTCCAAATTGGAAGGTACACTGTAATACTAATAATCATTGCGCCAGCAATAAGTGTTAGTATGTTTATTGTAGATAATGTACGGTTAGAGAAAAGTGCTAGCGGAATTAATGGTTCCGGAGATTTTTTCTCGATGTATAAGAAAATAATGAATGAAACAGCGGCAAAGATTAATAGGCCGATAATTGAAATGTCTCCCCAGTTTTGCTTACTGCTACCTGTTAATAATGCGTATAGCAGAGCGATTGTACTTAATGAGAAGACTGTCGCACCAAGATAGTCGATATGTTGCTTAGCGGCGGACTTAACAGATTCCTTATAAGAAGTGGCAAACATTAAGCAAGCGATAATTCCAAAAGGAACGTTTAAGAAGAAAATATAGCGCCAAGAAAGAGAATCAACTAAAAATCCACCTACTAACGGCCCAATAACACCAGATACACCCCAAACGGCACTCATCCAGCCTTGTGCTTTCGCGCGGTCTTTCGCTTCGCTATATAGGTCTCCAATAATCGTCATTGTGATCGGCATAACAGCCCCAGCCCCTATACCTTGAAGAGCACGGAAGAAGATTAATTGTTCCATTGATGTAACGACTCCGCAAAGTGCAGAACCGATTAAGAAGATTGTTGCTCCGATGAGCAGAACTTTTTTACGGCCGAATAAATCAGCTAGCTTTCCGTATATTGGAGTCGAAACAGCTGTTGCAAGCATATAGATTGCATATACCCAACTAACAAGTTCGACGCCTGACAAATCACTCGTTATACGAGGGATCGCTGTACTAACAATCGTTCCTTCTACCGCAGAAAGAAACGTCATTAGCATTAAAGACATCATGACTTTTTTTCTCATTTGTTTTCCCCTTACCCTTTTTCGAATATTCAACAATATAAAATATAAAGGTACTAAGGTATATAAAGCAACAAAAAAGCAATGGGAAGTTAGGAGGAAGGGATATTTTTGAAGAAACGGTCGATATATTTAAAGTATCGCCGATATAATTTCATGCGCCTATAAAAAAAGAAACAGGAGTCCCTGTTTCTTTTTTTAGTATTGCATTTTCGCATTTTGTCCTGCTGTTGTTCCGGCAATTCGACCAGTAACAAGGGCAGATGTAATGTTATAGCCGCCAGTATAACCGTGAATATCAAGAACTTCTCCGCAGAAGTATAAACCATTCGTGAATTTCGAAGCCATTTCTTTCGGGTTAATTTCTTTAACGGATACCCCTCCGCCAGTAACGAATGCTTTTTCAATTGACTGCGTACCATTTACATGGACGGTAAATTCTTTAAAGTCTTTCACAAGTGCGCGAATCTTCTCATGAGAAACTTGTCCAGCTTGTTCGCTACCGTCAATTTCATTTTTTTCTAATAAGAATAGGAAGTAACGTTCAGGAACATAGCCTTTTAAAACGTTTTTAATTCCTTTTTTCGGATCTTCTTTCATTTGTTTCAGCATGCGCTGGAACAGTTGCTCACTATTTTCTTCTGGCAATGCATCGATACTCATGTGCACTGTGTTCGTTTTAAACTTTTTCATCGCTTTCACAACGAATTGGCTACAGCGAAGAGCAGCAGGACCAGATAGGCCGAAGTGAGTGAAGAGCATGTCCATTTTATGAGAAATGATAACTTTTCCTTTCGGGTTTAATACACTTAAGTTTACATCTCGTAAAGCAAGACCTTGTAATGTGCGGTCACGAATAAACGATTCGTTTGAAAGAATTGGTACTTCTGTTGGGAAAAGTTCTGTAATTGTATGCCCAGCTTTTTCAGCCCAAGCGTATCCGTCTCCAGTAGAACCAGTTTGAGGAACAGATTTTCCCCCAACAGCGATAACGACGTGATTCGTTTCTAACACTTCACCTGTTTGCAGAATAACAGCCTTCGTTTGACCGTTTTCATATTCAATCGTTTCAACAGGCGTATTCGTACGTATTTTCACACCTAAGTCTTTTAATCGTGTTAACAGTGCATCTACAACAGATTGCGCTTTATTTGATACTGGGAACATGCGGCCATGATCCTCTTCTTTCAGTTTTACACCGAGATTTTCGAAGAATGTAATAATATCTTCATTACTGAAAATAGAAAAAGCACTGTATAAGAAGCGACCATTTCCAGGTATATGTTTAACGATTTCATCAAGTGGTAGACGGTTCGTTACGTTACAACGACCACCACCAGAAATCGCAAGTTTACGTCCTAGTTTATTTCCTTTATCAAGAAGTAAGACGCTTGCGCCTTCTTCAGCAGCACCGATTGCAGCCATTAGCCCTGAAGGACCGCCGCCGATGACAATAACATCATAATGCATAATATATCGACCTCATTTTCTACATTTCCTGCCTAAAAGAATAGCATGTTTTCCCTTAAAAGAAAAATAGAGTGAAGTACTGCTTAAGAGGAGAATTGTGGTACAATACAAAAGTTAGAGTTCAGCATTATCCTGCTATTTATGGGCAATAAGACTACTACCTTAAGATTTAGGAGAAGTAAAGAGGGAGTTAAAGCGGCCTGTAAATGCTCGAATGGTTAGTAGGAGGAGAGTCTCCCACTAATTAAAGTTTCACTTTATCCCGCATTAACGGGCAGTAAAACTCCCACCTCAAAATTCGGCTAGAGCCAGGAAGTAAGGTGGAAGATAAACTGCCCGTAAAAGCCC
>NZ_JBALMG010000010.1:68860-86368 GCF_036963225.1 Bacillus sp. JJ783
GGGATGAACAAAATCCCCACTGATTATAGTTTCACTTTATGTAGATGTAGGAGGATTTTTGTATGTCCGATTCAAAATTTCTGCGCGGAACGCTTATTGTGACGTTAGGGACATTTTTAGTAAAGTTCTTAGGCATGATTTACGTCTTTCCGTTTCATGCATTAGTAGGCACAGAAGGCGGAACGCTCTATACATATGGATACATTCCATATACGATATTTTTAAGTATCGCAACGGCAGGGGTGCCGCTTGCTGTTTCGAAGTTTGTTTCCAAATATAATGCACTTGGAGATTATAAAACGAGCCGGAGAATGTTCCGCTCGGGAATGGTTATGATGATAGTAACAGGAGTTCTTTCCTTCTTAGTACTGTACATGACCGCACCATTATTTGCAGAAGCAATGCTTGGTAAACAAAGTTTACAAAATAAGATAGAAGAAGTTACGACGATTATTCGCCTCGTAAGTTTTGCGCTTATTGTTGTGCCGGCAGCAAGTTTGATTCGTGGTTATTTCCAAGGCCACCAATCGATGGGACCGACTACGGTTTCACAAATTATTGAGCAAATTATTCGTATCGTCTTTTTATTAGCGGGTAGTTTCATCGTTATTAAAGTACTTGGCGGTACAGTAGCAACGGCAGTTGGTGTTGCGACATTCGCTGCATTCGTTTCAGCAGTTGGAGCACTTGGCGTATTAATTTGGTACTGGTTAAAACGTAAAAAATATTTGGATCAATATTTAATTGAGCAAACTGTACCAGAATCAACGGTAAGTACCGCTCAATTGTTTAAAGAGTTGTTTGCATATGCAATTCCTTACGTTGTAATTGGATTAACAATTCCTTTATACCAACAAATTGATACATTGACATTTAACTCTATTATGCAGGCGATTGGTCAAGGGGATATCGCAGAGCGAGCGCTTGGTATTTTCACGATGTGGACGCATAAATTAATTATGATTCCAGTATCACTTGCAACAGCGTTTAGTTTAACGCTCGTACCAGCGATTACAAAGTCGTTTACTGAAAAGCAATACCGTTATTTGAAATTACAAATTACACAAACATTCCAGGCGAATATGTTTTTAACATTGCCAGCAGTTATCGGTATTTCTACACTTGCGTATCCAATTTACACTGCTTTCTACGATTCAGATCCACTAGGTGGACAAGTATTAATGTGGTATGCACCAGTTGCATTGTTATTCGCTTTATTCACAGTAACAGCAGCTATCTTGCAAGGGATTAACAAGCAGAAACATGCGGTTATTGCGCTTGTGATGGGTGTTATTTTGAAATTTGTATGTAACGTAATCTTTATTCGTTATTTCGGTACAGTTGGGGCGATTTTAGCTACTGCAGTCGGTTTCTTAGCTTCCGTATGGTATACGAATAGACAAATCAAAAAACACGCACACTATTCATTTGGTGTTGTATATAAGAGAACATTCCAAATTGCAGTATTAACACTTGTAATGGTTATTGCTGTAAAACTATCACAATGGCTTCTATCCTTCATGATTTCGCCTGATGGCCGTATTGGTGCTCTTATTACAGTTGCGATTTGTGCAGGTATTGGTGGCCTTGTTTACGGATTGTTAGCGATTCGCACAGGAGTACTAGAAAGAGTATTTGGCGGAGAAGCTTTAGAGAAAATCCAGCGTAAACTTGGTAGTAGATTCAAAATAAAGTTGAAATCAAAAGGGGCGTAAATACGTCCCCTTTTCTTATGATAAATAAAGAAGGTGAAGAACATGAGATTAGATAAATTATTAGCGAATATGGGACACGGAAGTAGAAAAGAAGTAAAGAAATTACTGAAAGACGGCGTTGTGAAAATTGATGGAGTACCAGTGAAAGATGCGAAGTTTCATGTGAATATAGAAGAGCAAGAGGTTATGATTCACGGTGAAGTTGTTGAATATAAAGAGTTTGTTTATTTAATGATGCATAAACCACAAGGTGTTATTTCAGCGACAGAAGATGATAACCATGAAACAGTAATAGATTTATTAGAATTAGAAGATGCGATTTTTGATCCATTCCCTGTTGGAAGACTTGATATTGATACAGAAGGTTTCTTATTAATCACAAATGACGGGAAGTTAACGCATCAACTATTATCTCCGAAAAAGCATGTGCCGAAAAAATACTATGCACACGTTTCAGGAGTTGTAACGGAAGAGGATGTAAAAGAATTCGCTAAAGGTGTTATTTTAGAAGATGGCTATGAAACGAAGCCAGGCGAACTTACAATTTTAAAGAGTGATGATATTTCTGAAATTGAGCTCGTGATTACAGAAGGAAAATTCCATCAAGTGAAGCGTATGTTTGAAGCGGTAGGTAAAAAAGTAGTGTATTTAAAGAGAACAGAGATGGGACCTTTAGTGCTAGATGAAGAGTTAGAACTTGGGCAATATCGTGAATTAACAGATGAAGAAGTAGAAATGTTAAAGACGTATCAAGTAGATAACGAAAAGTAACGCCAATTTCAGAGCATAGAAAAGACCCCTTTCTAATGAGTTAGAAAGGGGTATGTATTTATTTACATACAATTATTTTTTGTTATGAGGTCATTCTCACTTTCTTTCCTGTCGTTGTCCACTTGCCGCGGCAAGGGCTATACACGAGTTCATTAAACTGCAACACATTTAGATCACGTTGTATCGTTCGCGGTGTGATCCCGAACTCATCTACAAGGTCTTTCGTTGTTACCGTACCGTTTTCATTGATGTACATATAAATTGATTTAATGCGTGTTAGCATACGAGTAGTTGTAGGTTTCAAGAGAAAACCACTCCTCTACCAGTTTTTTTGACCCCATTCAGGAAAGAAGGTCGTTACTACCATTGTACTCTACATGATAAAATTCATGCTTTAATCTACTTAAATTTTACAAAAGTTTAACAAATATTCATATAGAAAAATATTGGTAGTTGACATTGTATATTTGGTCAGTCAACTAACTCATAAATTTCTACGTAAAACGCCAAATTCCTGCAAATTTTTTTGAAAAAATAAAAGAAAAACTAATAAGAAATATCTGAAATATTACAATTGTTCGGCATTTGGTTTTCGTGTATGGCATAAGAGATTTCGGTTTGCTATGATGAAAGAGACAATATAGTGAAGGATGGATGCGTGATGTCAACGATTAATTGGACAGAAGAAGTTACAAAACGAAAAGATGATTTAATTCGTGATACACAACAATTTTTGCAAATTAAAAGTGTATGGGAAGAAGAATCTGCGAAAGAGGGCGCGCCATTTGGTGAAGGTGTAGAAAAAGCCTTATCTTTCATGTTACATAAAGGAGAAGCAGAAGGTTTCGCTTCTAAAAATTTAGAAGGGTATGCAGGTCATCTTGAAATGGGGCAAGGAGAAGAATTAGTAGGTATTCTTTGTCACGTTGATGTTGTACCAGAAGGAGATGGCTGGACAACCCCTGCGTATAGTGCGGATATTCGCGACGGGAAGATTTTTGCACGCGGTGCAATTGATGATAAAGGGCCGACGATGGCAGCTTATTATGCGATGAAAATCGTTAAAGAATTAGGCTTACCTCTTTCAAAACGTGTTCGTATGATTTTAGGAACAGATGAGGAAAGTAATTGGAAGTGTGTAGATCATTATTTTAAAAATGAAGAAATGCCAACAATCGGTTTTGCGCCGGATGCAGATTTTCCAATTATTAATGCGGAAAAAGGAATTTCTGACATACAAGTTGTGCAAAATGGTAGCGAAGAGAAAGAAGGCACATTTAAGCTTATTTCATTTGAGTCAGGTCGTCGTTTAAATATGGTTCCTGATTTTGCAGAAGCAGTTATTACAGGAGAAGATGTAAATGCACTTACAGTAGCATATGAAGAGTATTTACAAACTGCTAAAAAAATAGGTAAAGCAATTGTAGAAGGAAATACGGTGACGTTGCAAATCAAAGGGATTTCAGCTCACGGATCTACTCCGGAAAAGGGAGAAAATGCAGGTTTATTATTGGCAAACTGCTTAACGAAAGTTTCTCTTGATGGAAAAGGGGCTTCATTTGCATCGTTTGTAACAGAAACATTTACAGGTGATATTATTGGAGAAAAAGCTGGTATTTCTTATAAAGACGATATTAGCGGCCCGTTAACAGTGAATGTTGGTCGCCTGTCTTACTCGCAAGAAAACGGTGGTAATTTAGGATTAAATGTACGCTATCCAGTTACGACTAACTTTGAAGAAACGATTGCAAAGTTAAAAGAATATGTTGGTACTCATGGATTTGAAGTAGCGGATTATTCTAACTCTCGCCCGCATCACGTTGACAAAGATCATACGTTAATTCGTACTTTGCAACGCGTATATGAAGAACAAACGGGTGAAAAAGCTGAATTGTTAGCAATTGGCGGTGGTACTTATGCTCGTTCATTGAAAGCTGGCGTTGCATTTGGCCCGCTATTCCCTGGAAAAGAAGAACTTGCTCATCAAAAAGACGAGTACATTGAAATTGAAGATTTATTAAAAGCAACAGCGATTTATGCGCAAGCAATTCATGAATTAGCGAAATAAAAGATATGTAAATAATGACCGCTCTCTACTTTAGAGGGCGGATTCTTTTTAGCTGAATGAGATAAGCAAGAAAAGCAACAATAACATAAAGGAGACGATGTAGATGGTGCCGCATTATTTTGTCGCAGTAACTTTACCACGTCATATAAAAGAAGTGCTCTCTAATTATAAAGAGGACATGAAGGATGAATTGCCATTTCGCTCGTGGGTACATGAAGAAGACTATCATATTACACTTTCATTTTTAGGAAGTGCGACAGAGGAACAATTAGAAGGAATAAAGAATGGATTACAAATGCTTACAGAAACAAAAGAACTATCGTTCACGTTACAAGGATTTTCAACGTTTGGCCTAGAAGAAGAGCCACGTATTTTTTGGGCGAAGGTAAGTGAGAATAATGATTTGGTTCAGTTGCAAAAACAAGTGCATACAATTTGTGAAGAAAATGGTTTCTCTCTAGAGACACGTCCTTATCATCCACATATTACTGTTGCGCGTAAATGGGCAGGAGGAAAAGTATTTGATCTGACAAATGTAAAAGATTTACCCGTAACATCATTTCGAGCAGATACGATTACTTTGTATGAATCTCACGTTAAGGAAACGCCAAAGTATAAATCGATTACTGAAATAAAACTACAAACATAGAATGTATGAAAACGTTTTTTATACAGGTGAATATACTATAGGGAATAATGTGTTACTGTATAGAGCTTCGCTGATAAGAAAACCCTTATCATTTGCAGCTCGTTTCATTTTAACTTTAAGAATGATGGTGATTTTTTATGTTGAAAGTAAAACGTCCATTTGATGCCTATTTAGATGAAATGAATAAAATTACAATTTTGCTCCCGCATGCGTATGGAACAAGCCGGACATTTCGTTTACAAGAAGGAAGCAATGTGAAAGAGTTACCGATTGTTCATACTATTGCTCTTCCAGATGCAACGAAGTATGAATGTTTTATAGAAGAGCCGCTAGATGTGGGGAAGTATTATACAGTACGGGATGAACGGAATGAAGAAACAGATTTACAAATAGGCGCTGTGATTCGAACAGTAGTTTTCGATGAAAAATATTATTACGAAGGTACCGACTTAGGTGCTGTGTATCAAAAAGAAGAAACAATATTTAAAGTATGGGCTCCGACCGCAAGGCTTGCGAAAGTACGGATTTATAAAAGTGATAAAGAATATGTTGATTATGAAATGTACAGAGAAGAAAACGGAGTGTGGATTCATACATTACAAGGTAATCATGATGGAGCACGATATACATTCCTTGTTTGTATTAATTTAATATGGAATGAAGCGGTTGATCCTTACGCAAAGTCAGTGACTGTAAATGGGAAATACGGCGTTGTTATCGATTTGGAAAAGACGAATGTAACAAAACGAGAGAAATTATCACCATTACAGTCAATGACAGATGCCATATTGTATGAACTGCATATTCGTGACGCTACTATTCATCCAAACAGTGGAGTGAATAAAAAGGGAACATATAAAGGATTGATGGAAGAAGAGACAACGGGACGAAATGGGACATTAACAGGATTGGCTCATATAAAAGATTTAGGCGTTACACATGTTGAACTATTACCTTTACATTGTTTTGGTGGTATAGATGAAGTGAATCCTGCTTCCGCATATAATTGGGGATATAATCCATTATATTACAATATACCAACAGGGTTTTATGTTACAAACCTTTCTGATCCGTATAACAGGATAGTAGAGTGTAAACAACTAATTGAAACATTTCATGATCACGGCATCAGGGTGATTATAGATGTTGTATATAATCATGTTTATGAAAGAGAATTATCATCATTTGAGAAGCTTGTCCCGGGATATTATTTTCGTCATGGGGAAGATGGTATGCCTTCTAATGGGACGGGAGTTGGAAATGATATAGCATCTGAACGGAAAATGATGAGGAAATTTATTATAGAATCTGTTTTATATTGGCTTACTGAATACAATGTTGATGGATTCCGATTTGATTTAATGGGGATTTCAGATGTTGAAACGATGAATGCGTTAGAAAAAGAAGTGCGAAAAATAAAGCAGGATGCGCTGTTATTAGGTGAAGGATGGGATTTACAAACACCGCTTCCTCTTGAAGAGAAAGCGACGTTAAATAATGCGAATAAAATGCCATATATCGCACAGTTTAATGATCAATTTCGTGATGGAGTAAAAGGAAGTACTTTTAATATAAATAAACGTGGCTTTGCATTTGGTGGGCATGTAGACTGTAATCATTTGCAGTATGTAGTAGCTGGTAGCCTTTTAAGTATGAAAGAAACAGGATTGTTCCTAGAGCCAGTACAAAGCATCAACTATGTAGAATGTCATGACAATATGACGATGTGGGATAAACTAGTGCAAAGTAATCCAGAATCAGAAGAAATTTTAAAAAGGCGTCATAGCTTAGCGACTGCAATGGTTATTCTTTCACAAGGGATTCCTTTCTTACATGCTGGGCAAGAGTTTTATCGTACGAAGCAAGGAAATGAAAATAGTTATAATGCAAATGATGAAATCAATCGATTAGATTGGGATCAAAAAGAAAAAGAGATGGAGACAGTTAACTATATAAAAGGTTTAATTGCGATTCGGAAGGAGCATGGGGCATTCCGATTAAAAAGCGCGGACCTTATAAAAAAGCATATGACTTTTTTGCAAACATCAAAAGAAGCACTTGTATACCATTTGCGAAATGTAGAATCTTTCGGACCATGGAAAGAGATTGTTGTGCTATTCAATAGCGGTTTGGAAGCTAAAACGGTGCAGCTTCCAAAAGAAGAAACGTGGCATGTGTTAGCAAACGAAAAGCAAGCAAAAATAGAGCCAATTTCTTCATTTAGAGGAAAGGAACTTCAATTGGCTCCAATTAGCACGTATATATTGACGATAATGTGACAAATCGCTACTTGACGATGAGAATGTAATAAATGTAGAATTGACAAAGGTGACGATTTTGATAAGTTGTCATTCTATGAGTGATTTTGTAAAATAAACTAGTTGAACAGGTGATTTATCCTGTTTTCGGCTTATGCTAAGTTTTTTTCATTCAAATACAGTAAAATATATGAATCCACAACATGTGTAGAAATGTTGCGGTTTTTCTTTTCATAACTATAAAAGATAAGGATTTGTTAACGGGTAATGAATATGGAATGGTTGGAACAATTATTAGGAAAAGAGTGGAGTCTTATACCGGCTGGTGGAGTAACGGGCGATGCATATATTGCGCAAAACGGACAACAAAAGTTATTTTTAAAGCGGAATACATCGCCCTTTTTAGCGGTATTGTCAGCAGAAGGAATTGTTCCAAAATTACTTTGGACAAGAAGGGTAACGAACGGTGATGTAATTTCTGCTCAAAAATGGCTTCCGGGACAGAAGTTAGAGCAAGAGGATATGAAACTAGAACGTGTTGCGAAACTTTTGAAGAAAATACATTCCTCTAAAGCGCTTGTGCAGATGATTCAAAGGCTAGGAAAGCAGCCGCTTCATGGGCAAGAGTTGTTACAACAATTACAGCTCGTTTTAAGAGGAGATATAAGAGTTGATGAAACAATTCAGCAAGGTCTTCAATATTTAACGGAGTCATTAAAAGATATTGAGTACAATGAATTCGTTGTATGCCATTGTGATGTAAATCATAACAATTGGATATTGTCGGATGAAGATGAATTGTTTTTAATTGATTGGGATGGAGCTGTTATTGCTGACCCAGCTTTAGATCTTGGTATGTTATTATATTGGTATGTTCCGCGCCATGAATGGAGTGAGTGGCTCGGATATTATGAGGTTGAACTAGATGAATCATTGCTTAGGCGTATGAGATGGTATGTGATAGCACAAACGATTTTATCTATTCAATGGCACACAACAAAAAAGCAGCAAGCAGAAGCTAAATATTGGCACCAATATTTACAGCAACTACTTGCTTCAGAATAATACTTAAGAAAAATTGTCCATTCCAGCAATCCACTGAGTAAGTTGTTCTTGATTATTGGAAATATGGTTGTCCAAATTAGAGGAAGATTTACCCGATTGACTATAAGAATATACATCGTTTAGCATTGCTTTAGCGTCACTACTTATACTATCGTTTGCGAGTAACGATTGAATGAGGCGCTCTAATTGCTCGCATTCAGAAACTGTCCCGCAGCAATCACTTTGATGATTGATTAAAATATCTTTTAACACTTCTAATTGATGCTGTTGATTAATTGGCATGAACGGATCATCCTTTCGAGTGTTTTTCTCTCCTTAGAAATGTAAGAGAAAAAGCTGTTTCGTCATGGAATGTTTAATGCTTTATGTAGTTTTTATCAAAATGGTACATCTTATACTTGAAAGAAACGGACCGAGTGCTCGTACGTACTTGGTTTTTTGTTTGATAGATTGATTAAAACAGAAAGAAGGAATTTTTCCTTTAAAATAGTTTTGTAAAGAGAGGGAGACATCTATGCGTTTAAGACATAAGCCTTATGCAATGGATCGAATTAATGAGTATTCACATATCGTAATTGGAAAACCAGAGGAGAGCGCTGGTAACTGGAAAGAAATATTTGGAAATGAACAGCCGATTCATATTGAAGTAGGTACAGGACGTGGCCGCTTTATGTATGATATGGCAAAAGCAAATCCGCATATAAACTATATTGGAATTGAAAAATTCACAAGTGTTGTTGTAGATGCACTTGATAAATTAATTGAAGAAGAAGTACCGAACTTAAAGTTAATTAATAAAGATGCTGAAGATTTAACAGTTTTCTTTGCGAAAGGTGAAATTGACCGCGTTTATTTAAACTTCTCAGATCCATGGCCGAAGAATCGTCATACGAAGCGTCGTTTAACGTATAAAACATTTTTACGCAATTATGAAGAAGTGTTAGTAGATGGCGGAGAAATTCATTTCAAAACTGATAACCAAGGTTTATTTGAATATTCTATTATGAGTATGGCTGAGTATGGTATGTTATTAACTTACCTTAGCCTAGATCTTCATAATAGTGATTATGAAGGAAACATTATGACAGAATACGAAGAGAAATTCTCTAGTAAAGGTCATCGTATTTACCGAGTTGAAGCAAAATATCGTACGGAGCCTATGCAGTAATGCATAGGTTTTTTATATGAAAAATAATCGGAATATTATGTTAAAATTAAATAAAAAGGGGGATTGGATATGGAACAGTTACAAATTGGAAATATAAAAGTGACGTGGCTAAAAGGTGGGAATACACATTTAGATGGAGGCGCGATGTTTGGAGTTGTGCCAAAAGTACTTTGGTCACGCAAATATAAACATAATGATACAAATCATATTTATTTACGAACAGATCCGTTACTCTTGCAAACGAAAGAAGGAAACATGCTTATTGATGCAGGGATAGGGAACGGTAAATTGAATGAGAAAATGAAGCGGAATCAAGGTGTAACAGAAGAATCATCAGTTAAGGAATCTTTAGAAAAACTGGGACTGCGTACTGAAGATATTCATTACGTCTTAATGACACACCTTCATTTTGACCATGCATCTGGTTTAACAAAATGGGAGGGAAATCACCTTGTTCCGGCGTTTCCGAACGCAACGATTTATGTAAGTGAGACTGAATGGAATGAAATGAAAAATCCGAATGTTAGATCGCGTAATACATATTGGAAGGAAAATTGGGAGCCAATCGTTGATAAGATTGTTACGTTCAGGCAAGAAATAGAAATTACGGATGAAATAAAAATGGCGCATACGGGTGGTCATAGTGATGGACATGCCGTTGTCATTCTTGAAAGTCAAGGTGAAACGATGCTTCATTTAGCGGATATTTTACCGACGCATGCACATCAAAATGTATTATGGGTAATGGCATACGATGATTATCCGATGACATCGATTGAACATAAACAAAAGTGGATGAAGTATGGTGCTGAAAAAGAGGCGTGGTTTACTTTTTATCATGATGCATATTACCGTGCAGTAAAGTGGAATGAAGAAGGGCATATAGTGGAAAAGATAGAGAGGAAAACGATTGTAGAAGCTTAAAAAAGCTAGTAATTACTAGCTTTTTTTATGCTGCTATAACCTCTAAAACAGTACCTGTTTTAGCATCAACTAAAAATTCAAATCGTTCTTGTATTTCATCTAACATCGTTGTAAGACCGCCGCGATAAACTTCGTACGCGACATCATATTTTTCAAATGTCTCTGGAACCATATGTACCCAAGAGCCAGTAATTTCACCTTTATGACTTAATGCTTGTTTCACCATTTTCAATGCTTTTTCTGAAGAAATATGGGATTGTTCTTGTACTTTGTTTGCAACGAAATAACCAGCTGCGAACCCAACGCCAAGACCTGTGACTAAACCTTTCCAGCTCATATATTCACCTCAATTCTGTAAAATAAAAATAGTGTACCAATAATAATTATAATGCAAATGCAACTAAAAAAGAAGAAACTAGAAACATTTCGAAAATTTCGTTACAATAAAAGAGGTATTCTACTAAGGTTTGAAAGAAGGGGACTTCGTGAATAAAGAGACATTACAATTATTTCGTACGTTAACAGAATTACAAGGTGCATCAGGTTTTGAACATGATGTACGCCGTTTTATGAAGCAAGAATTAAGCAAATATGCTGATGAAATTGTGCAAGACGGTTTAGGTAGCGTATTTGGCCTGAAAAAAGGGGACGAAACTGGCCCGCGCGTTCTTGTAGCAGGTCATATGGATGAAGTAGGTTTCATGGTTACGCAAATTACGAAAAATGGGATGCTTCGTTTTCAAACGTTAGGTGGCTGGTGGAGCCAAGTACTATTAGCTCAGCGTGTACAAGTTATGACGAAGAATGGTCCTGTTATTGGGGTTGTTGGTTCTATTCCGCCTCATTTATTAAGTGATGCGCAACGTGCAAAACCGATGGATATAAAAAATATGTTAATTGATATAGGTGCAGATAGTTATGAAGATGCGATTGAAATTGGCATAAAGCCAGGGCAACAAATCGTGCCAATCTGTCCATTCACGCCGATGGCAAATGAGAAGAAAATTATGGCGAAAGCTTGGGACAACCGCTATGGATGTGGCCTTGCTATCGAATTGCTAAAAGAATTAAAAGATGAAACATTACCAAACACATTATACTCTGGTGCGACTGTACAAGAAGAAGTAGGTCTTCGCGGAGCACAAACTGCTGCAAATATGATTCAACCAGATATTTTCTATGCGCTTGATGCAAGTCCAGCAAATGATGCATCTGGTGATAAAACGCAGTTTGGTCAATTAGGAAAAGGTGCTCTTCTTCGCATTTATGACCGCACAATGGTAACGCATAGAGGAATGCGCGAATTCATTTTAGATACAGCAGAAACACATAACATTCCGTACCAATACTTTATTTCACAAGGTGGTACAGATGCGGGCCGTGTACATACAAGTAACTCTGGTATCCCATCAGCAGTAATTGGTGTTTGTGCACGTTACATTCATACACATGCTTCTATTTTACATGTTGATGATTATGCGGCAGCGAAGGAATTAATTACGAAGCTTGTGAGAGCGACGGACAAAACGACGTTAGAGACAATTAAGAATAACGCGTAGAAAGGAAGGGCTGAAGAGCCTTTCTTTTTTTAGGTAGGAGAGATGGCCCAGTGATGAGTGGTGGCGGTTAGTGCGTAATTGGTGCTCGCATGATGTATTAAGACCGCGGATAGGAAAAGAGGGGAAGGCTGTTTTTGTGTACGGGGCTGGTATTAAGGAAAAATGATGAATTTATATAGAGGTGAGTGAAATGAAGGTAGTAGTTGGATCGAAGAATAAAACGAAAGTTGGGGCTGTGGAGAAGGTTTGGAAAGATGCTGAAATTACATCTCTTTCTGTTCCGTCAGGAGTGGCAAACCAGCCTTTCTCAGATGAAGAGACGATGCAAGGAGCAGTAAATAGGGCGAAGAGAGCGTTACAGGAAGGTGAAGCTCATATCGGCATTGGGCTAGAAGGCGGCGTTATGAAAACGCAGCATGGGTTATTTATGTGTAACTGGGGTGCTTTAGCGACGATTGACGGTAAAACATTTGTAGCAGGCGGGGCACGTATTAAGTTACCAGACGATTTTTTAGCACCGCTTGAAGAAGGAAAAGAGCTAAGTGAAGTGATGGAAGAGTTTGTAGAGCGAAAAGATATTCGTAGTCACGAAGGTGCTATCGGTATTTTTACAGATGATTATGTCGACCGAACGGAATTATTTGTACACGTTGTTAAGTTACTTATTGGACAATATAAGTATGATGAAAAGCAAGCATAAACCTTGCACCATGCGCGATGTATGGTAGTATAAAGAAAAGATTATAGTGTGAAAAAAGTGCACTCGTTAGAGGAGGAAATATAGATGAAATCATTAGAAAGCATGGAACAATTCCAAGAATTAAAAAATGAAGAGAATGTAGTCTTCATGTTCTCAGCAGAATGGTGCCCAGATTGCCGTTTCGTTGATCCATTTATGCCAGAAGTAGAAGAGAAGTATAGTGATTTCTCATTTTACTATGTAGATCGTGATGAGTTTATTGATCTATGCGTGAAAGTAGACGTATTTGGCATTCCAAGCTTTGTAGCGTACAATAAAGGTGAAGAAACTGGACGCTATGTAAATAAAGATCGTAAAACACAAGAGCAAATCGAAGAGTTTATTGAAGGTTTAAAATAAGACAATTAGCCAATTGAATTGTAAAAACAACCTCTACCTTCGCGGGGGAGGTTATTTTTTTGGAAGGGAGGAAAAAGAGATGAAAATGACAAGTAAAAAGATGAAAGACGAGTTAATGAAGAAATTATCTCGACCAGAATGGGACTTTCATTATGATAGTGAGAAAGAAGTTCTTCGTATTGAACAAATAGACTCGAAAAAAGGTATTAACGTATCACTTCCAGGAGTAGTGGCAAAATGGGAAGTGAACAAAGAAAAAGCGATTGAAGAGGTCGCTTATTACGTACAAGAAGCGCTAATTGCAATGCATAAAGAAGAAAATAGCACGGCGAAAATTTTACCTGTTATTCGCTCTACTTCTTTCCCGAAACAATCAGAAGAAGGAAATCCGTTTCTTATGACGGACCATACGGCGGAAACACGTATTTACTATGCGCTAGATTCTAATAAAACGTATCGATTAATTGATGAGCGCTTATTGCAAAAATTAGAGCTTACAGAGGAACAAGTACGTGAAATGGCATTATTTAATGCTCGCTCATTAGGCTATGAATTTAAGCAGGACACAGTAGCAGGCAATACATTCTACTTTTTAAACACAAATGATGGATACGATGCGAGTCGTATTTTAAACGAATCGTTACTACACTCGATGCGTGAAAAGATCTCTGGTGATATGGTTGTTGCAGTTCCTCACCAAGATGTATTAATTATTGCTGATATCGTCAACGAAATCGGTTATGATATTATTGCACAAATGACAATGAAATTTTTTGCCGAAGGGCATGTTCCGATTACATCACTTTCATTCGTATATGAAGATGGGGACTTCGAACCAATCTTTATTTTAGCGAAGAATCGGAAGAAGACAGATGGAAAAGAGAAAGGATGAACGAAGTGAACGTTTTTTACAACCTTGAAGGAATTGGTGACACTTTAATTGTTACCTTACAAGATATTACTTTAGAAAACCGTACATTTGACCGCAAAGGAGATGTTGCTCGCGTTTATGATCGTGAAAGCAACGTAACAGGAGGATTCAACATCTTTAATGCGTCTTCTTATGTAGAAGTAACAGACAACGGAAACGTTACATTAACAAAAGAGTTTGTTGAAAAAATTAACGACATTTTAGCAAAGAACGGCTTTGAAGAAAAAGTGGAAGCTGATTTCACGCCGAAATTTGTTGTAGGCTATGTATCTGAAAAAGAGAAGCATCCAAATGCTGATAAATTAAACATCTGTACAGTAGAAATCGGTACAGAAACATTACAAATCGTATGTGGTGCACCAAACGTTGATGCAGGACAAAAAGTTGTCGTTGCGAAAATCGGTGCTGTAATGCCAAGCGGTATGTTAATTAAACCAGCTGAACTTCGCGGTGTTCCTTCTTCTGGAATGATTTGCTCTGCACGTGAATTAGAGCTTCCAGATGCTCCAGAAGAAAAAGGTATTCTTGTATTAGAAGACAGCTTTGAAGTTGGACAAGAATTTAAATTTTAATTGATATTAGAAAAGTAGCCTCGCATACGTGAGGCTACTTTTTTTGTGCGGAATTCCTAGCATTGTAACGTTTCCTCTCAAAATCTATATTGTATTTTAAAAATATATTAGGTAAAATTTAGAAAAAAGAAGGGGATAGACGTATGAAACAACAACCAAAAATTGCAGAACTTCTGAAACGAATTGAAACTTCAAAACAGCAAGATATCGAGTTAGGTTCCTATGAAATATATTTATTTAGCGAAGATGAATTAGAAAAAGGACAAATCGGTTACCGATATGATAAACATAAAAATTCATTAATAAGTAAAGAAAGTGAAAAATGGCAAGAAGGATGGATTGTTATCGGATATGAAACGGATATGGGAGATCCTGTTTTCGTTAATGTAGCTGAAGATACTTACCCTGTTTATACAGCTGAGCGCGGTACGGAAACGTGGCAACCGATTTATATCGGAAATATGGATGATATTATAAAAATACTATAAGAAAATGCTTTGAGCCCGGTGCAAAGTGATAGGAGAGAAAAATGAAGTATATAAAAATAATGTGCGCTATTGCAGTCATTGGAATATATATGGGAGGTTGTTCACAAGAACAACCGAAAAAAGAAACAACATCTTCTGTACAAGAAAAAAACAACGATAAAAAAGAAGACGCACCGGTAGAAAAGCAGCAAGAAGAACAAGAAAAGAAAGAAGAACCGCAAGCAATTCAAACGAATGAACAAGTTGAACTTAAGCAGGAGGAAGTGTCGGCCAAAGAAAAGACAGAGGAAATCCCGCCGGCACAGACGACTGAACAGCCCGTACAAAATAATGAACAAAAAGTAGAGAGTAATGAGAAACAAGAGAAGTTTCTCGTCGTTATTGATCCGGGGCATCAACAAAAAGCGAATTTAAATTTAGAGCCAATTGGTCCAGGAGCAACTACGCAAAAATATAAAGTAACAGACGGAACAACGGGAGTTGTAACGAAAAAGAGGGAATCAGTTCTTGTATTAGAGATGGCTTTTATATTGAAAGAAAAACTGGAAGAAAAAGGTATACAAGTATTGATGACAAGAACGTCACATGAGGTTGATATAAGTAATAAGGAACGAGCGGCATTCGCGAATGATCATAAGGCGAATTTATTTTTACGTCTTCACGCGGATGGTTCTGAAGATCCAAACCAAAGTGGGTTCGCTGTATTGACGCCAGCAGAAGGAAATCAATATACGAAAGAAATCTATGCTGAAAGTCTTCAAGTCTCTCAAACAATTGTAAACAAAATGAGGGGAAATCATCAGGTGAAAGTAAATGGAATTAAATTTCGAGATGACCTTTCTGGATTTAATTGGTCGAAAGTACCTGGAGTACTATTAGAACTCGGATTTATGTCAAACCCAGAAGAAGACAAAAAATTATCAGACCCACAGTATGTAAATTCTTTATTACAAAGCGTGACGGATAGTGTAGATGAATATCGGAAAAATAAAGCTTAAATTGCAGTCTTATATGGAAGGCTGCTTTTTTCTATATACAAAACACTCGTAAATTAGAATATTATGGATAAAGTTAATATGCTTAATTTTACCTGCACTTTTTGCCGAATGCTGATACAATAAAGGTTGTTACTATTTAGTAGAAAGAGTGGTAAGCATGTTAGATTGGATGAAAAAGCTGTTTAACAAAGAGGAAGAAAAAACAGCGATGAATAAAGAAGTACCAAAGCAAATTGTAAGTCAGCCGAAAATTCCTCGTGTAAACCACTACACTGAAGCAAGAGAAGCACAAATGGCAAGTCGGAATGCAGGGAAATGTCGTTTTCCACTAATACCAGATAATGGATTCGATGAGGAGGATGTAAGAGAACTGCCTAACTTTGAAGAACAACCTATTCAAAGAGGAACATATGAAGAACAGCCTACTCAAAGAGGAACAAAAGTGGAAAGAAGCAGACGACCGTATGTGGAAACAGAAGCACCTACATATGAGGAACCGGAATTGCAATATGAACCGGAACCAGAGCCTGTCGTAAAAAAAGCATTCGTACCGTCGCAAGAAAGTAACCGTAGACCATTTCGTCCAACAGAAATGATTTCTCCGATTTATGGATATAACCGTCCTTCAGTAGAAACGAAGGTTGTGCAGGAGGAAGAAAAGGAAAGAGAAGATCTTGAAATATCTGTTGAAGGAAAAGCTGTTGTTGACGCATGGTTAGAGAAAAAGGGATATACATTATCTGACTTTTCGGGAGTTCTACAAGGAAGTTCATCTGTTAAGAACGGAATGAACGAACGAAGTAATAAAGTAGAAGAAAAATCGGTTGTGGATACATGGTTAGAGAAAAACGGTTACGAAGTTGAACGTCAAGCCCCTTCATTAGAAGAAAGCCTAAGTGATGATTTGCTTCATAAAACAGTAGGACAGCATGTGGAAGAAGAGGCTACAATTGTACAAGCCTTGAAGCAGGAGCAAGATGTAGTGGCGTTATCATCTACAGAAGATAACGAAGAAACTTTACAAGAAGAGTCAATAGATTCTAAAGTAGAGCATGTGTATTCGATATTAACAGAAGAAAATGAATGTAATACAGAAATAGAAGAAACTGTTGCTGAAGTTGCAGCAAATCAAGTCGAAGAAGAAACCTTAGAAGATGTAGTGATTGTAAAAGCAGATGAAAAACTTGAAGAAACAATTACTATAGAAATACCAGATGCTTTTGAAGAAGAATCTAAGGAAGCA
>NZ_JBALMG010000011.1:0-95470 GCF_036963225.1 Bacillus sp. JJ783
CTTAGAAACCTTAAAGAGTGTTTTTACGCATTAAACAAATTGTCCAATTATATACTAAATGAAAAATTCACATACTTCTCACAAATCAATTATTAAACCGATTCTATTTTAATTTATACTAAATGTACAAGTAATACTCCCTAACCCTAGCTTGTCTGGTTATCCCGTTAAATACTATGAAAAAAGAACTTGTATCGTATACAAGTTCTTTTTTTTCGCTTATTTAAATAATATATCCTTACTATATTGCTTTCCGACGAGTAAGTCATATTGAATAAACTCATATTGCTTTAACATCTCTTTTTGTTTCGCTGTTAAACCTTTTATTGCTTCTCCGTCTTTTCCTATCCTCAATTCGTCACGAAGTACGGGAATTTCTTCATATAACTTCGATAAAAATTGATAGAATGGTGCCTTATTTAATCCAGCATAATCAAAGACAAGATTTGAAAAATAAATTGGACTTACTAAGCCTAAATTGTCATTTGGAATATCAAAATTTGCATACATTAATAACGGCGTTTGTGCCATCGCTAATCGTTCACTTGGCGTTTTTTCATTTGTTATATAACCAGTCTCTTTATAAAGAGATTTATTTATTCCTAACGATGGGAGATGATCGCCAAAGAATACTAGTAATGTAGGTCTATCTAAATTATCTAGTTGCTCTATTAAATATTGAAGAGCTTCATCTGAACGTCTTAAACCTTCTGTATAAGTCTCTAATTCAGCCTTCGATTCTTCATTTTCTAAACCACTAATTTCTATTTGATTTTCGCCAAATCTTCCTTCTGTAAATGGAAAATGATTTTGCATCGTAACCGCATGAATAAAAGTAGGTTGTTTTTGCTTCTCTAATTCAGCTATTATCTCTTTACTCATAGATAAATCGCTAATATAATCTCCATCAACTTCTACATTCTCCATCGTATCTTGTGCATTAAACTTATCAAATCCTAACACTTTATATACATCATCCCGTTTAAAGAATGAGCGACCGAACGAATGAATTGCACTTGTATAATACCCTTCTTTTTTCAACGCTCGAGGAATTGATGGAACTTCTTTCTTATTTGTAACGACTTGCTGATACGGTATAGAGCCTGGTTTCAACAAACTCATTGAATAACTCGTTAATGCCTCAAATTCAACGTTCGCAGTATTTCCTCCAAATGTAGGAGAAATAGTTTGTCCACCAGGAAAACTTTCTATATAATGATGCAAATTAGGTAAAGGATCTTCACTAAAGGAAAGGTTCGTTAATTTCGTTGGATCCCAAAACGACTCGCTCATTAAAAAAATAATATTTGGTTTCTCTTTTTGCTTCTGCGCCCCTATATTGCTACTATATTTTTTCTTTATATCGTTTGCTATTTGAATCATATTTTCTTTTGAATAATCTTTCGGCTTTTCAATGACTGTCGTATCTAAATTACTTATAAATCCTAATACAAAACCATTTGAAGCATAATTTTCATTTTGATCCCACAAAACGAACTCTATACCCGACTTTTGAAACAATTTATTCATAAACGTATTCGTAAAATTACCATACGCATATAAAACAAAAATGGATCCTATTATAAATAGAACTCGTACGCCTACATGAACTTTTACATTTTGAATATATTTCCTTATATACATACCCGCTAAAATACAGGCAACAACACTTACAATAACGAGAAGAATATAACCCCAACTAAAATAATCCATCACCATTGGTATAACAGATTGCATATGTCCAATCTGTGTAAAATCAGAAGGATATAGTGGGTCTCCCCTAAAAACAATTTTAAAGTGATTTACAATAGCCAAAATGATTAGCAAAATGCTTGTCAAGATAGTACTCAAAAAAACTTTCCCAAGCACGTTATACACAAAAACATATATCGCATAAATTACAATTAAACTAAATATAAACTGTGCGTTATAATTGTAAATCCAATTCAGTGTATTTACGAAATCCATATTATTTTGCGTAAAAATAAAAAGCAAAGTAACCGCATGGGCTACTAAAAACATTCTAATATAAATCCTAATAATCGGTTTAAATTTATTAACTATATCTTTATTTAAATACGCAACATACAGTAGTACAATCCAAATCAAAATTGTCATTATACTTAAAACAACCTTTTGATTTAACATATCTTTCATCCTACCTAAACTAAAATATCTTAAAATCAAGAAAAGTGTGGGTACAACATATAAGGTTACTACACCACTTAAAATCACTGAAATTAATATATTTCTTCTTGGCTGATGAAATGAAAAATTATCCCTCAATTCATTCCCTCTTTTCTGTTTATTAATTTCACCCCGCACCGTAAAAATACTTCCTATAAAAATAACATATAACGTGTATTTCGTCTTCCTAATTGCTTTTACTATAAATATATTTTCTTAATTATCCCTTAACCATCAGTTAAATTTTGGATTTCAACCTATGGAGTATTGAAAAATCAAATTACTACGCTCCACTTTATGATATAATAACTATGTTTTGGAAAACCTTAATACTATTAGGAATTTCCCATGAAAATACGAAAGAATTAATAAAAAAGGAGATGCTCATTCTTGCTAAATAAGTTTAAAAGTTTACCTAAAGCGGTATATGCAATTTTGGCGCTTTCTTTCCTGTTGCACGTTTTTTGTCTAGTAAAACAGCCAGGATTAGATGGAGAGTTAGTCAAAGTAACATATGGTGCAAATGATGCGTTTAACTATTCGTTAACAGCTGAACAATTATTAAAACATGGTGTATTTGGCTATGTTTATTTAGAACCTAGTGAAGTTCCTGGAAAAAATGCTTATATCACACCAGGTCAACCACTATTATTAGCTGGCGCTATGATTATTTCTGATGTTACATCACTTCCATACTATTACGTAGCAACTGTCATTAATATGATACTGAACCTCTGTACAGTGTTATTAGTATTTTTAATAGGAAAAGAGTTGTTTGAAAAAAACATTTATGGGATTGTTGCGAGTATTTTATATGCTATTTATCCAAGTAACTATACATACTTCCGTACATTATTGACCGAAGTTCCTTCAATATTCTTATTAGCGTTAAGTGTATATGTATTTGTTCTCGCATGGAAATACAATAAAGTAAAATTCCATATATGGTTTGGAATTGTTGTTGCTATTTTACTTATGTTCCGTCCAAACCCAGCTCCAATGATGCTCATTCCTGTTCTTGTCGTCTTGTTCACATATGGATTTAAAGACTCAATTCGAATTGGATTATTATGGTTCATTGGCCCGTTCCTTATTATCGGCGCCTGGGTTGTTCGTAACTATTTAGCGCTTCATCAATTTATCTTATTCTCAACGCAAGGTGCAGACCCATTAATTGCCGGTGCAGATCCGTTTAACAAAATTGGCTATGAAAATGTAGTTAATCAAATGAAAGCCCAAGGCTTAGATGATAAAGGGGCATACGCAAAAGATTTAATCAAAAATGGATTTAAAACGGATTTCACATATTGGTTCTCTTGGTTCACTGTTGGTAAAACAATTGAGTTATTCAAAACAGCTCCTGCTGTAGACCAATACCGTATTCATAACTTTATACAAATGTGCCATAGAGTCTTTGTCATTGGTACATTTTTGAGCAGTTTCTGCTTCATGCTAAATTCATTTAAACATAAACGCGTTATGATGCTAGTAGCAAGTTCTGTTATTTACATCATCTTCTCAAACTTATTCTTAGCAATTAATCGCTACGGATTTTTCATTAACCCTCTTATGTGCTTAATTCTTGCATATGGGTTAGTTTACGCTGTGCAGAAGCTTCCATTTTTCCGCACTAACCAAGCATAATAAAAAAGAGGTCGTCCAAAGATGGACGATCTCTTTTTTATTTACCCAACACTTTGAACACGGCCAAGTTGTCCATCTTGTAATCGAACTTTAATTCCATGCGTATGTGTTTCACTATTTGTTAAAATATCTTTCACAACACCACCCACTGTTTTACTATAATCTGTATCTAATTGGATAACCACATGTGAACCGACCGAAATTTGCGATCTTGTCGGTTTCCCACCTGTTGCTTGTCTTGTTTTTTCTTGTTTTTGTGTTCTCTCTTGTTGTGCAGACTGCTGTTGCTGAATCTTCTGCTGTTCTTGCTTACGTTTTTCTTCCTCTACTCTTTGCTGCTCTTCTTGCTTACGCTTTTCTTCTTCTACTCTTTGTTGTTCTTCTTGCTTACGCTTTTCTTCTTCTACTTTTTGCTGCTCTTCTTGCTTACGTTTTTCTTCTTCTACTCTTTGTTGTTCTTCTTGCTTACGCTTTTCTTCAGCCTTCTTATCTTCTTCAATTTTCTTCTCATCTATTTTCTGTTCTTCCGCTGCCTTCATGTCCTCTTCATCTTTACAAGCTGTTAAAGCAACTACGCATAAGCCTGTAAGTAAAAATAATAATAATTTCTTTAACATTAAAAAATCCTCCTATATATACATTACAAATAATGACCTTTAATAGAATAGCAAATATGTATGAACTCCCTTGTCGTAATTTGTCGTATATATTGAATTTCCCATATAACAAAAGAACCTGTCATGTGACAGGTTCTTTTCGTTATTTATTATGAACGGGAAAAATGATGAAATGATTAGCATGTTTACTATACAAGAGGAAGCATCCATAGTTTCCATATGATACACACGATTACTATAAAAATAAAATCAAACAAATCTAATCTCGGACCCTTTTTCATAGTCATATCTAACCACATATGAACCAATTTCAATCTTTTGTATTTATGAATATTTTTCTTTGCAAATCGGTAAGTAAGCACCCTCAGGATAAAAACTCCGGCTACGCAAATACATAATAAAATGAGAAATCCAATCACGAAATTCCTTCCTATTTTTGCAGCGTTCTTTCTACTATATGGTTCTTCAAAACCCATTCCTCAAACTGAGCACTTCCAAATTCCCAGCTCAAATCACGAGCATGTACAGAAAAAACGTAATAACCGGCATATTCGTCCATAAACATTCCTGCCCCTACATCATCTTTTTGAATACCGTATACTCCAAAATTAAAATACACATCCCACACGTCTTCATGCTTCCTCTTATAAGCAATCGATTCCATATCACATTCAGTTCCGAAATAATCAAGATGTAAATGTACGCTATCATCGTATTCGTAATCCATTTTATCACCCCTTATATTTGTACTTCTTTATTACCTAAAAAATTCCTGCTATCTATACTCACATATGGGCACTTACCTACATATTATGCTTGTAGATTGACTTCTAGGAGGTGTCATATAGTGAAAAAATTAATAACCGTTTTTTGCATCATGTTACTAGCTGTTTTCACATTCGCTGCTTGTAGTAGTACAAAGGAAAGTACGAAAGAAGAAGTTCAAAAAATTCGCGTTGGCGAAGTTACCCACTCTCTTTTTTACGCACCTTTATATGTTGGAATTGAAAAAGGATTTTTTAAAGATGAAGGTTTAAATATTGACTTACAAACAACAGCTGGCGGAGATAAAACGATGACCGCCCTTTTATCTGGCGGAATTGATATTGCGCTCGTCGGTTCAGAAACGTCTATTTATGTTCATCAACAAGGAGCAAAAGATCCTGTCATTAATTTCGCACAGCTTACACAAACAGATGGCACATTTTTAGTTTCACGTAAAAAATTAAACTCTTTTAATTGGAATGACGTAAAAGGTGTTACGTTTTTAGGACAGCGTAAAGGCGGCATGCCACAAATGGTTGGAGAATATGTTTTAAAGAAAAATGGCATTGACCCTCACAAAGATACGAACTTAATTCAAAATATCGAGTTTGCTAATATTGCAAATGCTTTTGCATCTGGTACGGGAGAATTTGTACAGCTCTTTGAACCGACTGCAAGTATACTTGAAAAAGAAGGAAAAGGTTATATCGTCGCGTCTTTCGGAGCTGAATCTGGTACTGTCCCTTATACAACGTTTATGGCAAAAGAAAGTTTCTTAAAGAAAGATAAAGCTGCTGCAGAAAAATTCACTCGCGCACTATATAAAGCGCAGCAATGGGTTGATACTCATAGTCCCGAAGAAATTGCCAATGCTGTTTCACCACTATTTAAAGACACTTCAAAAGACATTTCAGTGAAAGTAATTGAGCGCTACAAAAAACAACATTCTTATGCGACAAATCCATTATTAGATGATGCAGAATGGAAACAGCTCCAAACGATTATGAAAGAATCTGGTGAATTACAAAAAGAAGTTCCACATGAAGCGCTCGTCAATACAAAAATTGCCGAAAGCGTTATTAAGAAATAGAGGCGAAGTGTATGAGCTTTTTACAAATACGTAACGTTTCTCACTGCTTTTTTGCAAAAGAAAATGCCAAACTTATTCTTGAAGATATGAGTTTGCACGTAGAAGAAGGGGAATTCATTTCAATCCTTGGCCCAAGTGGTTGCGGAAAAACAACGCTCCTCTCCATCATCGCAGGGCTACTTAATCCAATTGAAGGTATCGTATTTTTAGATGGTGAACCGATTACAACTAAGACCCCATCTATGGGCTATATGCTCCAGCAGGATTACTTGTTTCCGTGGAAAACGATTGAAGAAAATATTATGCTCGGACTTCATATTCGAAAGATTTATGATGAAAATACGAAAGAACATACATTAAAGCTTTTACAACAAGTCGGCCTATATGATATAGAACAGCAATACCCACGTGAACTATCCGGCGGTATGCGCCAACGTGCTGCCCTCGTTCGAACATTAGCGACCGATCCAAAAATTTTATTGCTAGATGAACCATTTTCCGCACTTGATTATCAAACAAAATTAAAACTAGAAGATCTCGTCTTCACATTACTACGTAACTATAAGAAAACATCCCTACTTGTGACACATGATATTGAAGAAGCAATTGCGATGAGTGATCGTATTTATTTGCTGCAGGCGAACCCTGGAAAAATTGCAAAGACGTTCATCGTCCCAGAAAGTATCCGTTCCTTATCGCCATTAGAAGCACGCTACCACCATGACTTCCCATCCCTCTTCCAAGAAATATGGAAGGAGTTGGAACGACTTGGATAATATAAAACAACTACATGAGCAGTTTCGAAAAAAAGAAAGACAACATGCATGGTTAGCTCGCTCTTTACAACTTGTACTTCTTGTTCTTTTCTTTGCACTATGGGAAATAGCTAGTAAAAAAGAATGGATTGATCCTTTACTCTTTAGCTCTCCTTCAAGTATTTGGGATCTCTTTCTAACGAAATGGATTGACGGTTCCCTTTGGATTCACATATGGACGACATTACTTGAAACAGGAGTAGGCTTCATTCTCGGAACAGTACTCGGAGCTATTATCGCCACTTTCCTTTGGTGGATGCCACTTTTGGCCCGCGTACTTGATCCTTATCTCGTCGTCCTAAATGCAATGCCAAAAGTTGCACTCGGTCCAATCATCATTGTTATTTTCGGTCCAAACATTTCATCTTCTATCGCAATGGGCGTAATCATTTCCATCATCATTACTATTCTCGTTATTTACAGCGCATTTCAAGAAGTCGATTCCAACTATATTAAGGTCATGGACACATTTGGCGCAAATAAATGGCAATGCTATAAGCACGTTATTCTCCCTTCATCTTTCCCTGCAATTATTTCAACGTTAAAAGTGAATGTTGGCTTATCATGGGTCGGTGTTATTTTCGGGGAACTCCTCGTTTCTAAACAAGGACTTGGCTATTTAATTAGCTACGGATTCCAAGTCTTTAACTTCACACTCGTCTTACTCAGTGTATTGCTCACTTGCGTCCTCGCAACTCTTATGTATGTATTTGTCGAGGCATTTGAAAAACTCCTTATTGGAAAACGAAAAAAAAGCTGACTTAGAGCGATACGCTAGAGTCAGCTTCTTTCCGTTACCTTTTGTCACACATTTTTGAATCATCTGTAACATTTCCGTTAGCAACCGTAACTGTATGGAAACAATCTTTCACACGCACCGTAACGACATTATCTTTTCGATCAATAATATGATAATCATTAAACTCTTTATTTAATGCACTACGAATTTGCTCCCCTTCAAAAATCGGAAAACCGTGAGACATTACCCAAATGAGACCAGCAACAGCAAGAATCGTTTTCATACGTTTCATTACCTCCTCGAGAGTAAACTTATAGCCCCTATACTATGCGCATTATAATTGTGTCTAATTTGTGACGTTTTTATACTAATTCTATTTTAATGATTCAGTTCCTTCTTCTTTTTTAAAAAAGACAGAATTTTCAATTTTATCAACATAAAAAAACGCAAAGAACAGAACGTCCTCGCGTTTTCATTTAATCGATCAAAAATTTATCGACTTACCAACAAATAATTACCACTAAACTATGACTGCTCTATATCCCTTGAAATATCATATAATCCAGCTAACACTTCCGCTCTCATTTTTACAAGCTCGGGGAATTGATAGAAAAAGGAAATTTTTTTATATTTTAATTCTGTTCCTTCTTTCACCTTTTTTGAATCTTGTAAAATAAACGCTGTAAATGTATCCGCAATATCCTCTGCTACATTTGTCGTCCCATACAGTGAAACAAACTCACCATGCTTTTCCTTAAAAAATTCAATTTGAGCTTCTTCGCTTTCTTCCACTTTCTTTTCTGTCCACTCCTGATCAATTGGTTTCCAGAACAAATTATAAAATTGATTTATATAAGAGCTCTCCTTCGCACATCCTTCTTGTAAGAAAAGAGATTTACATTTATTTTGGTATGATGAAATATCTTTATCTTCTTCAAAAGCCTTTAAGTACTTTTCATTTACTGGTATTTGTTTATGTCCCAGTGTCAATACGTGAGCCGTCTCATGTATTAATGTTTTCATCACTTGATCGATATTTACTGCTGAATCAAGCGTATCTAAACTAATGGTCCACTCTTTCGGATACTCCATACTCGGCATAACGTGGGCGACAATTCCGTCGTAACCATCTGTTACCATGTCAAACTCTTTTATGTCAGTGCGATACTTAGCTGGAATAAGCGTGCTATACATCTCCCATAACGATTCATGATAATCCCTATCTTGACGTTGCTTTAATACTTCTTCTTTCGCGTCCTTATCATCCGCAAAAGCCTTATTCAATCGTTTGCGATCTAGTTTATCGAAATAAGGATCTACAATTTCATCACCATCAATATAATACGAAGCTAAAAAGAAATAATTTTCATCATCCTCTTTTTTCATTTCTGCTTCTTTCATATCGTTACTTGAATGTCCTTCTAAATCATAATCCTCTAGTACTTCAAGTTCTGAAAGTCCATCTATCTTTTTATATACTTTTTGAAGCGTCTTATCACCTATTTGTGTGCATTCTTCTGTCGTTTCGCACACATCTTTTTTCTCTCTTTTCGAAGTTTTTTCCGCCATATCACATCCAGCTACTAAGCAAATTGAAAGTATAAAACAAACTAATTTCCCACCATACAGTTCTTTCATTTGAACCTCCGTCGTTACAGTCTACAAAAATATGATAATCATTTTTTCACAAATATGCGATAATTATTTATAAAAACTTTGAGGAGGTTACATATGATTCATGCGGTGTTATTTGATTTGGACGGGACACTATTAGATCGTCGTCAATCTTTAGTACGATTTATTCACGACCAATACAATCGCTTTTCTCTTCATTTTATAAACATAGAACAAGCCGAGTATTGCTCTCGTTTTCTTGAACTCGATAATAATGGATATACGTGGAAAGATAAAGTATACGATTCTCTTCTTTCTGAATACGGCATTACCACTTTAACATCAGAACAACTGCTGCATGACTACATTACAAACTTTCAACATCACTGCATTCCCTTCCCAAACATGCATGAATTACTTCAACAACTAACGCAGCAAAACATTAAAATCGGTATTATTACAAACGGCTTTACTGATTTCCAAATGAACAACCTTCGAGCACTAAACATACATACGTATACAAACACAATTCTCATTTCAGAAGCAGAAGGAATTAAGAAACCACACCGAGAAATTTTCGAACGAGCTTTGCAAAAGCTAAATGTTAAAGCAGAAGAATGTCTTTACGTTGGAGATCATCCAGAAAATGACGTAATAGGAGCTGAAAATGTTGGACTTCATGGCGTTTGGAAGAAAGATTCGTTTTGGGGTGACTTTGAACATTCACGTGTAGTGGATGATTTGTTGGAGGTTCTTTCGTTTTTAGAGCTGAAGGTAAAAACAATACAATAGTAAATAAATTATATCAGCGATTTTTCGAATATATCGACCGCAACTCAAAATATATCAGCGATTTTTGAAATATATCGACCGCAACTCAAAATATATCGGCGATTTTTGAAATATATCGATTTACCGACAAAAAGTGACAATAGTAAGTGGATACTTTCATTCCCAAATGCCTCCCTAAAAGTAAAGATATATTCACACCATTTTTGGGTATTTAATCAAAAAAAGAAACCGGCCATTTTACTTCGTAAAACAGCCGATTTCTTCTATATGTTTCATCGTACGCGCTAATACATCATCGCGCATAATAAAGCTAAATTTTCTATCAGTTTTAATATTATCAGGAATGTCTTTTAATAAAACAGACCCTTTCGTTTCTTCGTAATGCGTATGCTGCTCTACCGCACTAATTGTTGCAAAATAAATGTTTTTAATGATTATTTTGTCTTTTCCGGATACTTTGTATTGCCCTAAGTAAGTTAAATCAGAAACTATGCCGCCGGTTTCCTCATGAACTTCTCGAACTGCCGCTTCTTCCGGTGTTTCCCCGAGTTCTACTTTACCACCTGGAAATTCAAGACCACGGCGTAAATGATGCGTTAATAACCATTGATCCCCGTACCGGCATACAACCCAAACATGCTTTGGCTCAGGAGAAAATGGGTAACGTTCAAACGATAATTGTACAGTGTTGTGGTAATAATCTTTAAATTTGTACATGCCATTACTCCCCTATTGATGATTACAAGTTTTTCCTACCACAAATTGTAGCATATTCTCGCTTTTCTGCATAATATTATCCAATTACAATCCATTGATTATTCCCATTTGCGCGACTAATTCTTTCGTTTCATGATTCCCTAGATCATAAATCATTTTATATGCTTTTTGTAGTTGTTCATCATATCGATCATTATTCGAATCGTGATGATACTCAACGAATGGAACGTGGGAGCGTACATACGAACCTAAGTCCTCTTCATACGCTTGATCAAAATACTCTCTTAACTCCGTAATCTCTTCGTCATTTGCGTAAATTTCAAAATTATACGTATCCGCCGTCTTCACTTGTGAAATTTGACCATTTCCAACTGATATATAATATGTTTTTTTATTCTCCATGTAACACCCTTCTTTCATCCTTTTAATTTCTATTGTTTTCATCAATTACAAAATTATGTAAAATAAAGAAAAGGAGGGATTTCATGCTCAAAATATTAATTATCGGCATTATAATCGTACTGATCGTATTAGTACTCTCCGTTATGACGATCAATAAAGGTTACGCATATAAACATTCCGTTGATAAACCAGAAGATAATCCTTACTCGAAAGATAATAAGGAGAACTCGTAGTATACTTCGTATCGTAATCGCACTCACGGTGATAATTATGTCGGCAATTGGGCTCTATACAGATCAAAATAACTTTCTACCACTTTCACAATTTCTATTAGGGGTTTTAATGTTTCTCATCGCAATTGAGCAAATAAAAAAGAAGGAGGATCCTTTATGTTAAAAGGATTTCGAATTACTTTTTCACTTATCGCTTTATCTATAGCAATCTATAGTTTTATCAGCGGCAACAGAGACATTATGCCTTACATGTTTATTCCCTTAGGATTGATGGCTTTCACTATATGTCTAGAAGAAATAAAAAAACATAGACAATCTAGTGGCACACTTGCTTTCATAGCTGGCGCTGCTGTTTTATTACTTGGTTTCTCAGAAATATTTCGTTAAATAGTTTATTTAAAGGAGGTATACAATGCTAACTGGATTACGGATTTTTCTCATGTTTTTCACGCTTATCATACTCTCTCTTTGCACTTATTCTCTTATTACTGATAATTTCACCCTTCTCCCGTACATACAATTTACTCTCATTTGTTCCTTTATTCTTCTAGGAATTAATGAACTGAAATCCGGACGAAAATCAATGAGTATTCCGTATTTTTTCGTTTCTAGTCTTATGCTCTTCATTATAATATCGAACTACTTTCGCTACTTGTAGAATGAAACTTTAAGTACCCACTGGCTATTACTTTTTACGAACTGTTAATAAATTGGAGGATAATTTTTTAAAAAAGGTGGAGAATAGTATGCTAAAAACATTTCGCATTATATCCGCTCTTATCGTCATCGCTCTCGCCCTATCCGGAATGTTTAGAAACCCACTTGTTACGATCCCCTATATGCTTATTGCCTTATCTATTATGACTTTCATCATGAGCGCAGAAGAAAAACAGAAAGGAAAGAAAGTACATAGTACACTCTCCTTCTTCTCTGGCGTATTTACTTTAATCGTTGCTATTATAATTATGATCTCTCGATAACTAACTCTTTCTACTTAAAAGGGGCTAAAATGCAGATAAAACAAATACAACTAATCATCGTTTTTATTACTTTAATTCTATGTTTATACAGCACATTTACAATGAACTTCCAAATCTTTTCACCTATCATTTTGTTTCTCTTTAGTTTATATGGCATTTTAGTAGGAATTGAGACGATTCAAAAAAAGCAAAAGCAAATTGGATTCATTAGCATCGATTTAAGTCTTTTTACGATTGTTTTTGTTATTCCATTTATACTGTTCTTCTAAAGGAGGATTTCATGTTAAAAAACTTTCGAATTATAATAGCTACTATCGCTCTTATTCTCGCTCTACTTAACCTCTTTGCAAACTTCTCTATGCTTTTACCATTCGTATTTATCCTTTTAAGTATTATGTTTATCCTTTTTGGAATTGATGAAATAAAACAACAGCAAAAAGCAAAAGCATTTGTTTATTTTCTCGGTTCTGCCTTTATTTTATATGTTGGGGTGTCTAGTATACTTTCATAAAAAGAAGAGCAAGTTTTCTCTTAACAAAATAAAAAAACTGCCCTTTCACAGGCAGTTTTTTCCTTCTATCCAAACACTTTCTCAAGTTCATCTTTATCTTGGCTTAGCCAGAAGTTCATTAAGCGTTGTGCCCCTTCTAAGTCATGAAGCTTCGCTTGGCCACACTGCGTTTCATTTGCAGCTGGAATTTCTGTAATTTGAACCGCATCTTTTAATGTTAGTTCTAATAAATCAATGATTTCTCGAACCGTCGGTGTTCCGCTTACAACAAGGTAATACCCTGTTTGGCAGCCCATTGGTGAAATATCGATAATATCAAAATGCGGATAACGATCAATATATTTACGTAAATTAAATGCTAATAAATGTTCTAACGTATGAATAACATCTGGTTTCATTGCTTGTTTATTCGGTTGGCAGAAACGAATATCAAATTTATTTACAATACCGTCACTACCTACATTGTGGACTCCGCAATGTCTTACATAAGGCGCCTTTACAATCGTATGGTCTAATTCAAAGCTTTCTACTGATGGCATACAACATCTCTCCCGCTTTTAATTTAATTCCGTTATATCCAATATGATATAACGGAAATCGACATTAGTAAAGAATTATGTACGGTCGTGCTATAATACTTTAAGACTATGCTGAAAAGGAGACCATTATGAAACAGATTTTTATCGGTATTATACGCTTTTATCAAAAGTTCATTTCTCCGATGACACCGCCAACGTGCCGCTTTCATCCGACTTGCTCTCATTATGGATTAGAAGCATTTCAAAAACACGGTGCCTTCAAAGGATTTTGGCTTACATGTAAGCGTATATTAAAATGTCACCCTTTCCATCCAGGAGGATTTGATCCTGTCCCAGATAAAAAGGATGACAAAGTAAATTCTTAATTGTCGTAGCCATTCACAACTACATCTAATTTTCCTGTGTCAGGGTGAATAACAAGACCGTGAACAGGCACTTCTTCAGGAAGTAACGGATGGTTGCGAAGTACTGATACACTATGTTCTACACTTTCTTCTACACTAGAGAACCCTCGTAAGAATTGTTCTAAATCAATTCCAGAATAACGAAGTGTATCTAATTTTTCTTCTGTTACACCGCGCTCTTTCATTTTTTCGATCGTACTGCTTGCTTGAATTTTTGCCATACCACAATCGTGGTGACCAACAACACATACTTCTTCAGCACCAAGTTCATATACAGCAACTAAAATACTACGCATAATACTTCCAAATGGATGCGAAATAACCGCGCCTGCTACTTTAATAATTTTCACATCACCGTTACGCATATTCATTGCTTTCGGTAATAATTCAACAAGACGTGTATCCATACAAGAGATAATTACCATTTTTTTATTTGGAAATTTCCCAGCTACAAACTCTTCATATTTCTTCTCTTCAACGAATTTTTCATTGTACTGCAAAATCTCTTCTAATGACTTCATAGTAAAAACCCTCTTTTCTCTCATTTACACTACATAGCTAGTGTACCAAAATATGAAAAACTCAAAAAGGATATTGCTTTATAGTAAAAAACGGATACTTTCAGATAATCGACATAATTCTTTCAAAATATACACACAGCTTTGTAACAACTCTCACATACCTTACTCCTATTTTCACTATAAACTGATTGTAGATAATGTAAAAAAGGAGTGAATATTTATTATGTCCGACGTTCTGTTACTGAGTCGTTTTCAATTTGCAATTACTATTTTTTATCACTTTTTATTTGTACCTTTGACAATCGGACTTGTTATTTTAGTAGCATGTATGGAAACTCAATACGCCCGCACATTGAATCCAACATACCGCAAAATGGCAAATTTCTGGGGTAAATTATTTACAATTAACTTCGTAATGGGGATTATAACCGGGATTACGATGGAGTTCCAATTTGGAACAAACTGGTCTGAGTACTCCAAATATATGGGAGATATTTTCGGATCACCTCTTGCAATCGAAGCACTTGTTGCCTTCTTCTTAGAATCTACTTTCATGGGAATATGGTTATTCGGTAAAGATAAAATCTCACCAAAATTCCGTGCTTTCTGTATGTGGATGGTTGCACTTGGAACAAATATTTCTGCCCTTTGGATTATTACAGCAAACGGCTTTATGCAAAATCCTGTTGGCTATGTAGTACGTAATGGCCGCGCTGAATTAAATGACTTCTGGGCTCTTGTTACAAATCCATATGCATGGAATATGTTCTTCCATACTGTAATTGGTTGTTATATTGTCGGTGCTTTCTTCGTTATGGCAATTAGTGCATATCACTTACTACGTAAAAATGAAGTGGAATTCTTCAAAAAATCATTTAAGTTTGGTTTAATGTTAGGGTTATTCGCAGCAACTATTACACCTTTTATGGGACATCAATCCGGTGTATCAGCAGCTAAGTATCAACCAGCAAAAGGAGCTGCAATGGAAGCTGTTTGGGAAACTGGAAAAGGACAAGGCTTCTCAATCATTCAAATTCCTGATGTGAAAAACGAAAAGAACTTTGAATTCCTTACTATTCCAAAACTCGGAAGTTTCTTCTATACAAACTCATTTGATGGAGAAATTGTTGGTTTAAAAGATATTCCGAAAGAAGATCGTCCAAACGTTAACCTCGTGTACTATAGCTTCCGCTTAATGGTGGCACTTGGCATGTTCTTTATGGCATTAACTTGGTTCGGTTTCTATTTAAACCGAAAAGGAAAACTAGAAAACTCAAAACGTTATTTAAAAATTACAATGTGGTCTGTCTTACTTCCTTATATTGCAATTAACGCTGGTTGGATTGTTGCTGAAGTAGGTCGTCAACCGTGGACAGTTTATAAACTAATGCGTACAGCAGAATCTGTGTCACCTATATCAGTTCCACAAATTTGGTTCTCATTAATTAGTTTAATATTGTTCTACACTTTACTCTTAATTGCAGACGTATACTTAATGCTGAAGTTCGCGAAAAAAGGACCAGCTGCATTAGAAGAACCTGCTACTGAAGGAGGTACAGCTCATGTCTCATGATATGCTTGCAGTCATCTGGTTCGGTTTATGGGGCGTAATTTGGACAGTTTACTTCATTCTTGATGGCTACGCACTCGGTAACGGGATGATTTTCCCATTCGTTGCGAAAGACCGACAAGAACGAAATCAATTACAAGAAGCAATTGGCCCGTTCTGGGGTGGTAATGAAGTATGGTTAATTACAGCTGGTGGCGCAACATTTGCTGCCTTCCCAATCACATATGCAAATATGTTTAGTTACCTGTATACACCACTATTTTTAGTATTACTTGCACTATTTGCTCGTGCCGCTGGACTTGAATTTATGCATAAAGACGATTCACCAATTTGGCAAAAAACTTGTAAATGGGCATTTACAATTGGTAGTTTCCTAATCGCCTTCTTATTCGGTGTTACATTCGCTAACCTGTATTACGGGCTACAAATCGGAAAAAACGGTTATGAAGGAAATTTACTTAGCTTATTAAACCATTATGGTATTTTAGGTGGTCTTTTCTTCACTACTATATTCGTCGTATCTGGTGCCCTTTGGATTATGATTAAAACAACTGGCGAAGTATCTGATCGTGCTTATAAAATCGCAAGACCATTTTCAATGGCAGCTGCTATCATTTTAGCTATCTTCTATGTCGCAACTGCAAATCGTACAAATTTATTCCAAAACTTCACGGAATATCCTGTACTATTCATTCTTCCAGTACTTGCAATGTTAATGAGTGTACTCGCACTTATTATGGTGTACAAACATAAAATTGGCCTTGCATTCACATTCGTTTGCTTAACAATCGCAATGTTTATGACAACTGGTTTTGCAGGTATGTTCCCAAGAATGTTACCATCACGTATTAACGACGCATACAGCACAACGTTATATAACGCAGCCGGTAGTGAATTAAACTTAAAAATTATGTTCTTCGTTGCAATCGTCATGGTACCAATCGTTATTGGATATCAGCTTTGGAGCTACAGCATATTTAAAAATAAAATTCATAAAGACTCTGCTAAAGGGTATCACTAAAATGAAAAAGACACTTCGAGCGAAGTGTCTTTTTTCTTATACGTATGATTTCCGATGCGATGTTACATTTCTAATCTAACAACTATGATAAAGAAGTATCACTAACAGCTCACAGCTAAATTGTATCACAGGGCAAACACATCACTTTATGCAATTTTACATATAGCTACTATAAAGTAAACTGAATTTCTTGATCATTCAAATCGTTATCCGTTACATCTGCCGTACTAATACCACTGAATGTCCTCACATTTAATCCGGTATTTGAAGATCCCGATCCATTATAAGCTTTCGTTTTTTCAATTGGATGTACGTTATATTTATCACCTAAGTTAATTGTTCCGTTACAGTTTTCAATAATAACACCTTCAACAATAGCTGGCATTTTGTCACCTACTTTCATTTCGTTACTTTCAGTGTATGAAAAATGCCTATAAAAATAGCTTATTTATATGAGAAAAAGCACTCAGAAGAGTGCTTTTTCTCATACCATGAATAGCTAGTTTGGAGACAGTTGACTTCTTCAAAATTTTATTAGGGGTAATATTTTGAAAAAGAAAGCCTTTCATATGTAGCTTAACACCGCTGGAATATATAGTGAATTGATAATCTTTATACGGAAGATTGCTAATGTTTAGTATAGATATTTTCCACTATATCAACAGTGATAACTATCTATACTAAACAACAAAAAGGCGCCTTTTAAAAAGACACCCTTTCCCCTGTTTATATACAGCCCATCCCACTTTTCGTAAACGCACACTAGAAAACAGAATCATTAATCGTTACAAGATTGTTAGATACAAAAAGAGTAGAGGCTAATGTTTGTATACAATTCTGCTTTATAGCATGTATCCACAATTTATATTTTAATCCTCTTTCATTAAAAAGGAACAAAATATGCAAAATTACATATTTCAAAGAAAAAGACACTCTACAGAGTGCCCTCTAAACCATTTTACTTTTAATATATCGCTTTGAATACATTTTATCATATTTATCTATATCGTTTATTGAGAAAATTCTAAATCGTTATTTTAATTATTAATAACTTCAAAATCATGTAGTATTAGGGGTGCAATAAAAACATCATAAAAATTGAGGTGTACTATATTTATGTATTTTGGAATTATTCCTCTTATATTGTTTATTATTTTTCTTATCTCTTACTTAAAAGATCCGCGAAAAATAATAAATGGCTTTTTATTTAATGCCTTTTTCTGTTCTTTTCTATTATTTTGTGCAGTCGTCTCGTTTGCATCTGGTAATAACGCTTTACATTTTATCGTTATTATTCCCATGATAGCGCTAATTGTAATGATACCTTTTGCTATAGTCGCTTTAATGTTTGGGCTATTTCTTAATGCGAGAATCTTGATGAAGCGTGAAGGAAGACGCTTTACAAACTCTTTAACTTTAATTGCAGCTTTAGGGATTTTATTCTTTATGCTACTCCCTATCATAAATCCAGCAAGTTTAGTCTCAACACACTTTCAATTTATTTTTGCTGGTATTTCTCTTATAACTATGTATTTCTTTATACATTTATCTAACTTCTTAAGCGCTTATTTTCTATACCAATTCAATAGACCGAGACGTAATCAAGATTTCATCATCGTTCTTGGTAGCGGCTTAATTAATGACAAAGTGCCACCTTTACTTGCAAGTCGTATTAATAAAGCTATCGACTTCTATTGGAAACAAGCAGCTGTGAATACACCACCAACAATTATTTTCTCTGGTGGACAAGGTCCAGATGAAGGGCTTCCTGAAGCAGAAGCGATGCAAAATTATGCGGTTGAAAAAGGAATTCCTCTTGAACATACAGTGCAAGAAAATCGCTCTGTAAACACATATCAAAATATGTCGTTCTCTAAAGAAATTATGGATTCATTAAAACCTGAAGGTAAGTATAAAAGTATCTTTACAACGAATAATTTCCATCTTTTCCGCGCCGGTATATATGCAAGACAAGCCGGTCTTAATAGCCAAGGAATCGGCTCAAAAACAGCATTTTATTACTGGCCTAACGCAATGATTCGCGAATACGTTGCGATTGTCGTAATGGGACGTAAACGCCATATGAAGTTTTGCGGAGCTATTTTAGGATTCGCTTTATTCCTAACAGTAGTTAGTTTTATATTTTCTTAACAACCTCCCATCCTTTGAACGGATGGGATTTTTTATACGAATTTCAAAAATATTTTAATGGTAATATGGTGATAATATTCCCTGCATACATCCATTAAAGGAGAATTTTTTCAAATAAAATGTTAGAATGAACTTTAGATGTGAATTATGTAACAAATACGAAACTAGTTTGAAACGAGGAAATTATATGGAGAGAATTATGAAAAACAAACCCAATAAGCTAAAAATCGCTTTTAAAGCTTTGATGATTATTATTGGGGCATTTATCACAGCGTACGGATTAGAAGCTGTATTAATTCCAAATAACGTATCCGACGGTGGTGTAACTGGTTTAAGTATCGTTAGTTCAAGATTATTCGGATTACCATTAGGTCTTCTAATCGCAGTCGTTAACATCCCTTTCGTTTGGTTAGGATATAAACAAATCGGTAAAAGCTTTGCACTTTATTCTATTATCGGGATTGCTTCACTAGCAGTAGGTACCGTTCTCATGCACGGAGTACCAACAATTATTGAGGGCGATACACTTTTAATTACTGTTGTTGGTGGTATTATTATCGGTTTTGGTATGGGACTAGCATTACGTAATGGCGGGGCATTAGATGGAATCGATATGCTAGCCGTATTACTTTCTAGAAAGTTACCATTTGGAACAAGTGATCTTATCTTATTCTTAAATATGTTTGTCTTTATTTTTGTCTCAACAGTATTTGGTCTTCAAGGAGCTATCCTTTCGGCGATTGCTTACTTTATCGCTTCTAAAGTAATTCATATTGTTGAAGTTGGTTTAAGTGGTTCTAAAACGTTTAAAATCATTACAAAAGAACCTGAATTAATAGTAGAAACAATTCGTGATCGTTTAGGTCGAAGTGCAACATACAATGAAGTTTATGGTGGGTATTCAAGAGAGAAATTTAAAGAAATCTCTTGTGTAATTAACCGTTTAGAAGAAAGTAAAATGAAAGAACTTATTCATGAAATTGATCCAAATGCCTTTATTACAGTGTATGACGTAGCAGAAGTAAAAGGCGGTAATTTCAAGAAGCATGATATTCATTAATCGTTATGAAAAACGAGGCTGTGCCAACATTTGAGCACAGCCTCTTCTTATTATGAAGTTTCTACCGTTGTCAGTTTTTGTCGGTAAGTCGATATATTTCAATAACCGCTGATATATTTAGAGTTGCGGTCGATATATTCTAATAATCGCTGATATATTTGGAGTTGCGGTCGATATATTTCAAAAATCGCTGATATAATTTTACTCCCCCCATCTTCCTCCGCTTTTAATCCATGCTACGTATTTTTGAAAGGCAGTCACTTCATCTTGAAAGCGCAGCGGAATATATAGAAATAGAGTACATGTACATAGTATCCATAGAATACCTACTACAAAGTGAAATTTCATCGTTGTACTAATAAACAAACCGAGGAATAATACAAGGAACATAATCAAACTAAATCTTTTATACATAGTCATACTATCCCCTCCTTATCCCTTAATTGTACCAGATAAAAGGAATTAATTCCCATAATAAAAAAGACCGAAAAGCAAATTCCACTTTTCGGTCTCTATACTATCTTCTCTTCGTAATTTTCCCTGAACCGCCAACCCTTGTTTTCGGGGGAGACGTATTCTTTGGTGGCGTTTTAATAGATGATTTCGGCTTCACATCAGATCCGCTCGAACCACCTGGCGTTTTCGTGATTTTCCCTTTGCTTCCGGTAGAAGGCGGAGGCGTCGTTTTACTTCCTTTTTCCGTAATACTTCCCTTATCACCTACAGATGATTTCGGATCTACATTATCGCCTCGCTTAATAATAGATCCTTTCCCTTCCTTCGTAATTGGAGGCGGGGTTTTCTTTTCTTCTTTCGTAGGTGGTCTTTCCGGGGTAACCGGCTTATGATTTTGTCTGTCATTATATCCGCGATAATCACCGTATGATGATTTTCTCGAACCGAATATATCGTTTAATATACTCCCCGTAATATATCCTTGTAAGAAGGATGGTTGGTAATTTTGACGGACAAATTCTTCATTACTTATTTCAATTAACGTATCAGATGGTTTCTCTTTATCCTTTTGTAAATTATACATTTTATCAGAATAAACGAGGAACATTTGATTTTCGTCTTCTTTAGATGCTTGCTTCGGTTTCCTTTCGGCTATAAGTTCCTTTGCAACTTCAGGAACTGACCGATTGGCGGCCCTATACACGTAAGATTCTTGTTTACCATCCTTTGCGACAGACTCTAGCGGATAACGGTCCTGAATTGACTTCGCCTGACCACTTTGACAGCCCGATAAAGCATAACCGGCAATAACAAGTAATGTAACGATAGCAAGTATAGGGATCACGAACGATTTAATCATGGTAAACAATCGGTTTGACATGATTACGCCCCCCTTATGTTGCTCTTATAATTTGTACATCAGCAGGAATAATTGCTTCTCCCTCATACATCATTGTGCGACCATTTTGCCATTCAACACGTAATAATTTGCGGTTGTCAGACTGGAATTCCCATACGTACTGTTCTTCTGAAGCAGCGAATGGCGTTTTCCCCATAACAACAACACGTCCATTATATTGTTCTTCCATATGATACTCTATATCATCCATTTCAATCGTCGTCGGAATTTCATCAATTGAATCTAAACGACCATCAATCGGTGTATACAATTTGTAATACGTATTTTCACGGTCTTCAATTTTTAAATAACGAATATCTTTCCCGTCCTGCAAAGTTAAAACGATCTCCTTGCGAGAATGCATACTCGTTTTCCCAGTTAATTCGTACATGACTAACGAAACTTCAATCATATCGCCAGGAGCTAACGTTAACAGACTCTTTTCTGGCTTTGGCGGCTCCGGGCTTTTCATTATATTTTTAATACGTTTAAATAAGCTCACAATCTACCCCTCCTTTTCTCTTTATAAACAAGCACCTAAAATAAGTGCCCCAACGATATGTAATGAACCAGCTAACATCGCATGTGCTACGCTGCCTTCTTTCGTTCCTTCTTCCAAATCTAAACCAGACATCTTCTTTAACACAAACTCAATGAACATTTCTACAACTAATAAAATAACGAAAGAAACTGCTGAGGCAAGAAGCGCTTGCCATAAGTCATTTGCTTTCGTAATCGATTGTGACAAAATGTATCCTTGAGCGAATAATTTCATAACGAAACGCGTTGTCACTGCTGTATTTCCATTTTTTATCTCTTTTAAATCATTGTATTTTGTAAAAATCGAATCAACCCACATAATTGCAAATAAAAGTACCGCACTCGCTCCAGTCCATACAAGCATAGCTAAAACATTCATCCACGTCATTACAAAACCTCCTCTAAAATAGTAATAGAAAACCGACATGAATTCTCTTCAGACATGTCGGTTTCTTTGTCTATTCTATATTATTTCTCGTACTGCTTCATAATACGAGCTAATTCATCGTCAACAACAGAATTTTTGTTTAAGCTTGCGAATTCATCATCTAACGACTTTTCTTTCTTGTAAATTTCACCGCTTGCTTCTGCTTCAGCCTCTAGTTGCAGTGCTTTCTCTTCCATACGGCTTAAACCAGCTTTTGCTGAATTTGAATCGAATCCAGACATCGCCTGATTAATATTCTTTTGTGCTTTCGCTGCATTTACACGCGCTACAAGTGTTTCACGTTTATTTTTCAGCTCTGTTAATTGCTTACGCATTTCTTCTAGCTTAAGGCGAAGATTATCAGCAGCAGCTTTGTTTTGCTCATAGCTTGCTTTATACTCATTCATCTTTTGCTCTGCATTTTGTTTTTCTTCTAGAGCACGGCGCGCAAGATCTAAGTTGCTAGCTTGAACAGCCATATGTGCTTGCTCTTCACGTTTTTTCACAAGTGCTTCTTGCTCTTCAAATAATATTTTGAATTTCTTCTCAAGTGCGATTTGAGCTGCTACACTTTTCTCAGCTTCTTGTACATCCGCTTGCATATCGCGTAAATATTGATCCGTCATCTTAACTGGATCTTCAGCTTTTTCAATTAATGAATACACATTCGACATTGTTAAATCTCTTAATCGTTTAAATACAGACATCCAAATTCCTCCTATGATATACCTCATATTTCAAATTCACTACTTGGAAAATTAAAAATCTCCCTTTTCAGTAAGAATATTCATTTTTACAACCTATGTGTTTATTATAACAAAACTAAGATGTCCTTACATGTTATTTCCAAAATACAGCCAATATAATATGACATTCCAGATATAATATTGTATTCCTACTATATCCTTATTATTTCTGCCTCCAAAATCAACTTATTTTTGCGCGATTTCACTAAATTACATAATTGTAATGTTACTGTAAGCTAACTCGATAGTTACGTTTCAACATTTCTTATACACTAATACCAGAAGCAACGGAATAACAAAAAAGCTTCTCATAATGTAAGAACTAATACAGAAACTGTATTTACTATAAAACATATAAAAAGGAGAAATCATCATGAAAAAATTAGTAGGAATCGGATTAGCAGCAGCAATTTCATTCGGAGCATTATCAGGTTGTTCTTTATTAGGAGAAAAAGCGAACGGTATCGTTGCTTACGGTAGTGACCAACAAGTGAATTCAATTATTGATAAAAATAAATCTGACATAAAAGAAAAGAACACATACAAAATGAAACTTGCGACATTAGAAGGTAAAAAAGTACTTGTAATGGATAAGAAAACTGGTGAAGAGTTAGTGAAGAAAGAACTACTTAAGAAAGTAGAAAAAGACGATGCAAAAGCAATTGATAAATTACCAGCAGTAACAGTCGAACAAGGTGTATTATTTGCGAAAGAAAAAGTAGAAAACGCCGAAATTAATGGTACAAAATTGAAATATGAAGGTAATACAATTATTGGTGATGGTCGTTCTTATACAGATATGTTTGCAATCGTCGATGATGCTGCATATGGAAAAGTAACAGGAGAAGAAAAATCTGTCGGTGTATTAAAAATGAATAAAGATCCTAAAAAAGAAATGGCTGATCATAGAAAAGCAGCAGAAGAAGCTCAATTAGTTAAAATTAAATAATAAAAAAAGCTTTGCGAAATTCGCAAAGCTTTTTTCTATTTATGAGCAATTTGCTCCATATCCGGACTACAAGTTTGCGACTGACATGACTTACTTAAAGAGCATGCTGCGCATTTTCCTTTTTTACTTCTCTTTACAAAATTAACTAACGTATATGCTGCATAACCAAAAATGATAGCTCCAATTATAATATTGACCATCACCGCGATACATCTCCTTCTAGAATCCGAGTAAGGATCCAACTTGGTATATAATGAGCGTTAATACATAAGCAACAACGAGCGGATAAACGACAGAGAAAACTGTCCATTTCATCGATCCTGTTTCACGTTTAATAACAGCTACTGTCGCTAAGCACGGAACATATAATAAAATAAAGAACATAAATGCATAGGCTGATAGTGCAGTATAATGTGCTCCCATTACATTCCCTAGCACATCTTCTTTAACCGCATAAATAATTGCCATCGTAGAAACGACAACTTCTTTCGCTAAAAATCCTGTTAAAAGGGATGCTGCAGCTTGCCACGTTCCAAAACCGAGCGGTGCAAATAGTGGTGCGATAAATCCACCAATCATTGCTAAGTAACTGTCTCCCATATCAACACCAAATCCTGATGGACCTGCATAGTTTAATAACCAAATGACAACAGAACCACCGAAGATGAATGTACCTGCTTTACGAACAAATCCTTTACCTTTCTCCCACGTGCTCAGCCATAACGTTTTCGCTTGCGGCACACGGTAAGGTGGTAGTTCAATGACAAAAATAGATTTTTCCGCTTTTAAAATAGTAAGAGACATAATTTTTGTAACAAGTAATGCAAGAACAATACCTGCAACGTATAAAGAAAACACAACAGTTGCCTGACTATTAGGGAAGAAAACTCCCGCAAATAATGCATATACAGGTAAACGTGCTGAACAAGACATAAATGGTGTTACAAGAACTGTAAGTAAACGTTCTTTCTCTTGTTCAATCGTTCTCGCTGCCATAATACCTGGAACGTTACACCCAAAGCCGATAATCATCGGAATGAATGCTTTTCCGTTTAAACCGAAAAACTCCATAATTCTATCCATAACAACTGCAATTCGTGCCATATATCCTGAGTCTTCTAATAATGAAATGAAGAAGAATAGTGCAAAGATTTGTGGAACGAATACTAATACCGCACCAACGCCAGCAATAATACCTTCTGTAACGAGTGCTTGAATAAAATCAGAAGCGCCAACACTTGTGAGCCCAGCTGTAACCCAATCAGTAAGTTGTCCTCCAAAAAATCCATCAAGCATATCCGATAAAGGTGTACCAATCCACGTAAACGTAACCTGAAAAATAAAAAACATAACTGCTAAAAAGATTGGAAGTCCTAAAATTTTATGTGTAATTAACTGATCGATTTTTTCCGAAAAAGGAATTTTTCCTTCTTTCTCATGTTGCATAACATTTGTTTTTAACTTTTCAATATACGCTTCACGAGTCTTGTAAATGTGCTCCTCCAACGTACAATCAAGTTTTCCATCTAAACGAGATCGAATGGCTATAAGTTCCTTATAAATTGGTAATGCTTTCATTTCTTTTTCTACTACTTCGTTATTGCTTAAAAATTGAAGGGTTAACCACCTCGGATGCTCATAATTCGCTGTCTCTAAAAGAGCAATTATCTCTCCAATCCCTTCATCCATTTGTACACCATATGAAATAACAAATGGCTTTTTCTCTTTTTGTTTCTCTTCATGAAGAGTAGTAAGTAATTCTTCACAGCCTTTTCCGGTTCTTGCGATGACAGGAACGACTGTTACACCTAATATTTCTGATAACCGTTTTACATTAATCACAATTCCTCTTTGCTTTGCCACATCAACCATATTTAAACCAATTGAAACGGGCTTACCAAATTCAAGTAATTGCAATGTTAAATGCATATTTCGTTCGAATTGCGAGGAATCCACTATATTTAACATATGATGAAATTCGTCTGTTAGTAGAAAATTCGTAACGACACCTTCATCACGTGAAACTGGATTCAAATCATAGACACCTGGTAAATCAATTAATGTTCCTTGCTTATCTTTTAATTTACCAACCTTCTTTTCTACTGTTACACCGCTCCAGTTTCCTACATACTCATAAGAACCAGTAAGTGCATTAAATAATGATGTTTTCCCTGTATTCGGATTCCCTAGCAAAGCAACCTTATTCACGCTAATTCCACCTTTATCATTTTCGCGTCACAATGACGAATACTAATTAACTGCCCACGACACTCCAATGTACAAGGACCTTTAAACATCGCTTTCTGTTTTATGCGAAGTTCGCTTCCTTCCGCAAGACCAAAAGCAGCTAGTCTACGCTTTAATAACTGATCTAACGACTGAATACTTTTTACTAATACTTTCTCACCAATTTTAATATCTACTAAGCTCATAACCTTCCCCCTCAGAAGAGAATGATAATTATTTTCAAAAAAATTATATCATACTCTATTTCTCTTGTACTATACCCTTTCGCTTCATATTTATTAACATTTCGCTACAATTCTATTTCAAACATTGTCATACTAGGTTCATTTGCCATTCTCATCCATTTAGCTTACAATAAACAATAGCAAATAAAGAATCTCGTTATCGCAGGGGGAGCCTTATCGCTGAGAGGGAACACTTCGTTCCGACCCTTAGAACCTGTTAGTTAATGCTATCGCAGGGATTGTGCAAACGTCCGAAATACATACCTCTTTTTTATTTACGTATTTCGTATCCTCCTATGATAATGTTCTTTTTTTGTGCAACTTGGATTTAGGGGGAGACAACATGCGTAACACCAATTTACAAGCGATGATCGAATCTGCAATTCTTGCAGCCTTCGCCATGATTATCGACATTTTACCATTATCACTTAAACTTCCAACAGGTGGTTCCATTTCATTTGCAATGATTCCTATTTTTATTATCGCATACCGCTGGGGCTTCAAAATGGCTTCCTTAGGAGGCTTAATTTGGGGATTATTACAAATTGTCGTTGGAGATGCTTACATTTTAACACCTATTCAAGCATTCATTGAGTACTTCGTTGCTTTTGCATTCATTGGATTTGCTGGATTATTCCATCGTCCAATTCAAAAAGCTCTTGCCTCAGACAACAATAATGCAGAGCATTCAAGTTTGGGTAGTCGCAAAGATACACCTAAACAAAACAAAGGAAAAAAAGCACTTGTTTACATTATCCTTGCCACATTTGTCGGTAGCTTTGCACGCTATTTCTGTCACTTTATTGCTGGTATTATTTTCTTTGGTCAATATGCACCTAAAGGACAATCAGCTGCCTTATATTCATTAATTGTAAACGGTAGTACTATGATCGGTTCTTTCATACTATGTACTGTATTACTAATTCTTTTATTTACAACTTCACCACGCTTATTCAAAAGCATCGGTGCTTATCAAATGAATACAGAAAAAAAGGGCGCTTAATTAGCGCTCTTTTTTTATCAAAGCTCTCAATGAGTAATATCAATAATAAATACAATAAATGCACAAAAGAAAATAAATACCATCACACCTAGTAAATCGCTATTCACGGCTAATCTACTCCTTACATAATCTCTTTTTCTAACCAGATTATATCGCTTAAAAATAAAGATTAAGTAAAGATAATATGAAATTAAATTAAAAAAAGCGTAACATGTATTATCTACGCTTTTTTCGGTAAATAGAAGTAAAATAACACACCATCTTCGGTATTCTTTACCCCATATTCAGCATTGTGCAGTTCTAAAATATTTTTTGAAATCGCAAGGCCAAGCCCTGTTCCACCTTGTGAACGTTTCCTTGCCGCATCCACACGATAAAAACGATCCCAAATTTTATCTAACTGCTCTTCCTCAATGTGGGCACTTTTATTTTCTATACACACTTTTATATGATTCTTCTCGTCTATTGCGGAAATAATAATATCCTCTTTGTTCGGTGTATAACGTATTGCATTCGTAATGAAGTTCACTATTACTTGTTCAATTCTATTTTGATTCCCAACCACTTCAGCTGGACATATATGCTTGTGCACACTCAGTTCTTTTTTCTCTATCTCCGATGAAAGCTGTTCACATATTTCTTCAATCATTCCATCGATATAGAAAGAATCCATCTTCATGTTGTATGTGCCTGACTCAAATTTAGCTAACTCAAGCATATCCAAAATTAAAGTGTCCATTTTATCTACTTCTCGCTCCATCGCCTGAAAATAGTACTCTTTTTTATGCTCAGCTACCCCATCTTTTAAAATAGAAATACAGCTTTTCATAATACTCAGCGGTGTTTTTAATTCATGTGAAACACCTGAAATGAATTCTTTCCGCGTCTTTTCTAACTTTCTTTCCTTTTCAATATCTTGTTCTAACTGTCCAATGTGAGAATGGAGTTTATTAGATAGTACATTAATATTTTTCGATAAATCACCAATTTCATCTTTTGAAGTAATCGGGATTTTTTCTGTAAAGTCTAAATGTGCTATTTTCTTCGTTGTATCATTTATTTTTAATAACGGTTTTGCAATTTGTTTTGAATAATAGAAAGAAGCTAGAAAAATAAGAATGACTACAAACGCAACAATGTAAATGTAATAATCTTGCACCATTTGCACAGCCTCATCGACAGGCTGTAAAGAAGCCATCGCGTATATGTATGTCACCGATCCATCTTTTTCTTTTATTGGTTTGATTAATAATTTATATTTTATATCATTTTTTTCATAGTCCATTGTTTGTGTTGAATATTGTATTTGATTGCTTTCTTTTAGTAATAAATCAGCTTGAAATTCTTTTATATTATCCAAAAATAAATTGTTTTTATAAATTGGGTTTACAGGTCCTTTTACATTAGGGAACTGTACCTTCGTAATTTTCCCTGATATATTAAAATCTGAATTTTGAGCCGCCCTCTTCTTTTCCTCATCACTCATAATTCCAGCAATTTTTTTTCTTTCCACAGTGATAGAATCTTGAGCAACCTTTGGTTTTTCCTCGCTCATCTTAGGTTCTTTTTCAGCTAACTTCTTACCTAATGGTTTATGAAACCAACTCAAATTCACCTCATCTATCTTTAAATAAGATGTGATGAAACTATCGTCTCTTTTTAGTCCATCGAAATAAACTGGTCGTCCTTCTAAATCAGGTAGTGTTCCACCTTCAATCTCATCTATATTTATGAGATAGTACAAAGGAATGATAATTGTTTTTTGTCCCACTCGCTTCTCTTCTCGTCGATCTAAAGTAATTTCAAAATAAAAATCATCTGCGTGCTTTAAATTCCCATTATGATCTAACGTCGTAATCCAAGTATTATTTTCTCTTAAAAAATCTTGCTCCAGTTTCTGAACTTCCTCCGAACTCCCCGCATAATTTAAGTAACTCTTTTCAAAGGAATCTAAATTCACTTTAATATCTTCCACTTTTCGATTCGCATAATATTGTTTGAAAAATATCGTTTGCCCAATAAATATCGTCGCTAAAATCAACATACATAATGCTGTTGTAAGGGTAAATAATTTAAGTACAATCCCTTTTCTCATACATTCCCCTCAAATTTATAACCGGTTCGCACTACAGTTGTAATGTACTTTGCTTTCTCTCCTAATTTATTTCGCAAATTACGAATATGGCTATTAACAGTGCGATCATCTCCAGCAAATTCATATCCCCAAATTCTTGAAATTAATTGCTCTCGTGTTAGAACAATGCCTTGGTTTTTCATAAAATACACTAATATTTCAAACTCTGTATGTGTTAAAGCAATACTTTCTCCATCAACAGTAACAGTACGAGATGGGAAGTGAACATAAATTCCATGAATACATAGTGTGTCATCTTCACTATTTGGAGACTCTTTCAAAGCTTTTCTACTTTCCAATAATCGTTTCGCTCTCGCTAATAAAATTGGCGGGCTATACGGCTTCGTCACATAATCATCTGCTCCAAGTTCAAACCCAAGTAACGTATCATCTTCATCTACGCGTGCTGTCAGCATAATAATTGGTACCCCGGACGTTTTACGAATCCTTCGGCAAACAGACCATCCATCTAGTTCCGGCAACATAATATCGAGTATAACTAAATCAACCTCTTCTTCCTCAAACAAAGCTAAAGCTTCTTTCCCGTCTCTCGCTTCAAGCACTTTATATTGTTCACTCAAAAAATAATCCTTTAATATTTCACGTAAAATATCTTCATCTTCAACAATTAAAATCCTTTTTGACATAACTTATGTATCCCCCTCCCACTTTCAGAAACTACAATTTTATCCCGCTATTTGCGGACAGTAAGACTCCCACCTCAAAATTCGGCACATGCGAGGAACTTAAGCGGGAGATTAACTTCCCGTAAAAGCCCGATTGGTGAGGGCTAATAATCAGAGGGAGGATGGACAAGCCCCCCTCTGATTAAAGTTTCACTTTATTTTGAATAACTACCAGTTAACTTCGCCTCGATAATATATCTATCTGGTGCATCTCCTATATAATCAAACGGATAGCAAGTCGTCAGTGTTAATATTGGTTCTTCTTTTTTTATAATAACAGTACGATCATCCGCATGGGTAATCCATGTCTTTTGAATTTCATATGTGTAAGTTTTATTATCATACTCTAACATAAGAGTATCCTTTTCTTTTAACTCTCCTAAATCTGTAAATACAGTATCTCGATGCCCACTGAGTACAGTATGTCCTCCTCCAGATGGAGTTGTCGTTAAATCGCTAACAAACATACCAACTCCTTTTTTCAAAGTTGCATCATTCGCTCCCCAATATATAGAAAACTTCTTCTTTATTTTCGGTATATTTAACATCGCTACCTTTTCTCCTTCTTTATGTTGTGTTTGAGAAGAAGGTACTTGAGACGTTACTGGTGTTTCATATGAAAGTTGATTATCTTGTATATTTTTAAGGCTCTTTATTTCTTCTTTCGTTAATTCTTGAGCAGAGCTTTTTCCTTTATACCATTCCACAGCGTAATACGATCCCATGAATAGCCCTATGGCCATCAATATGATACCGATATAATTGAGTAACTTCATGTTCCATCCCTCCATGCAAAAAATGGTAGGAATAACCTACCATTTTTAATATATGAAATTATCCCGTTCTTTATAGGAAAATATTTTATTTATGCCTTAACTTTATTACGACGATTCAAACCAAATAATGTCCCTATCCCTACAAGACATGCGCTTAGCGCCATCATTGCTACATTATTTGATGCTGTGTTTGGTAATTTTTCACCTTGTACAACTGGCTTTGCTACTTCTTTTTTAACTGCATCATTTTTTTGCCCGTCTTTTATCGCTACTTCTTTTTTTGCCATATCACTTTTTAACTGTTCTTGCGCTATTCTCTTTTTCTCTTCTTCACTCTTTTTCTCGGCTTTTATTGCTTCCTCTTTTTTAGCCATATCACTTTTTTCTTGTACTTGTGCCGCTTGCTTTTTCTCTATATCATTTTTTTGCTGTACCTTAATTGCTTCTTCTTTTTTAGCTGCATCTTGCTGCATTTGCGCTGATTCTTCCTTTGTTAATGTTCCGGTAGAAGCACTCGCTACTGAAGAATATCCTACTGTTAAAAGTGCCATTGCACAAATTGGTAATAGTTTTTTTTTCATTTTATTTCTCTCCTCTTATACGTTTTACATCACTTCGCATCGGATGTATCACTAGAATAAACAACAGATATAAATATAAGATGCAGATGAAATATATTTCATTTAAAGATTTCATTGTAGAAAAATAAAAAAACATCGCAATATATACGATGTTTTTTCGGGTGTGTGTCTCGATATTTATTTGTTACTTTCGCGTGATTGAGAAGTAGAAAGGGCCGGAGTGATAACTAATTGTCTCGGCTCAGTTTTCTTGAAGTGATTTTTGACGTTACACTTACGACATTGAACGACCCACGCTTTAATAGGATTTGTTAAAATAATTTTTTGCCTTTCGTTAGGGGCCTCTTCTTCCAATTTACAACTATCGCTCCACTTACTCCATTTCATTGTAAATTTAGAAGAAGAATGATCGTCTTCTCGATCAAACATCTGCAAAAAATCCATTTCTCCAGCTAGCATTACGGTGTTACTAGTTGCTAAAAAAGAAAAGGTCGTCCAATGTTTCTCCATGCCCTCCTACTCCTTTTTCACATATAGAGTGCCTAAAACTTAATTCACCTAAAATATGCTTGCCTTTTACCTTACACTTATAGTTTATCCAAAACACTACTATGCAACTATCGATTTGTCTTACAAATTACCTTACATTTTTGTAAGAAACAAAAAAACCTTCACTCTATATACGTGAAGGTTTCTCATTTCTTATCTATAGGATCTTTCATATCATCAAGTCCAGCTTCTTGCAGCTGCGACATCATACCGTGGGAAATTGCGCCTAATACTAAAGTCATTCCAATTAGTGAAATGCGAATTGCAGGTACATCAATTATGTAAGCCAACATGCCAAGAACAATTGTTAAAAGCAATGCTTTTATAAATGTTACACTTGTATACTGTTTCTTTTTCATCATAATCACCCTTTATGGAAGCGTTTTCTTAATATAATCAGTATATCATATCATCTGATTATTTTGTGGGGATTTCTGTAAAAACCTTATATCTTCTTTGACTTTTTCCTTTCTATCCTTTACAGTCGAAATGTTCACAAGTTTTGCACTGTAGGAGGATTCAAATGAAAATTGAAATAAAAGACACTTTAATTTCTGAAGAACAATTACAAGAAAAAGTAAAAGAACTAGCTCTTCAAATCGAACATGATTTTGAAGGAGAAGAAATCGTAGTAATCGCTGTATTAAAAGGATCTTTCGTATTCGCTGCTGATTTAATTCGTCATATTAAAAACGAAGTAACAATCGACTTTATCTCTGCATCTAGCTACGGAAATCAAACAGAAACAACTGGAAAAGTAAAACTATTAAAAGATATCGATGTAAACATTACTGGAAAAAACGTAATTGTCGTAGAAGACATTATCGATTCTGGTTTAACACTTCACTTCTTAAAAGATCACTTCTTTATGCATAAACCAAAAGCATTGAAATTCTGTACGTTACTTGATAAACCTGAACGCCGTAAAGTGGACTTAAAAGCTGAATATGTTGGCTTCCAAATTCCAGACGAATTTATCGTTGGCTACGGTATTGACTGTGCAGAAAAATATCGTAACTTACCATTTATCGCTTCAGTTGTAACGGAATAATAAAATAAACTTCCATCAATTATTGATGGAAGTTTATTTTCTATCACGATTCGTAAAAGACAAAGGGAGAGAATAAAAATGACAAAGACAAAATTTGAAAAAGTACTCCTCATCGTAAATCCGAAAGCAGGACAAGGTGATTTACATGCAAACTTAACGAAAATCGTACCACCACTTGCCGCAGCTTTTCCTGACTTACATATCCTTCATACGAAAAAGCAAGGTGATGCAACAAAATATTGTCAGGAGTTTGCTAGTAAAGTAGATTTAATTATCGTCTTTGGTGGTGACGGAACTGTATTTGAATGCACAAATGGCTTAGCCCCTCTTGAAATTAGACCTACACTTGCAATCATTCCAGGCGGAACTTGCAACGACTTCTCTCGCACACTTGGTGTTCCGCAAAATATTGCAGAAGCAGCAAAACTCATTACAAAAGGACATGTAAAACCAATTGATGTCGCAAAAGCAAATGGACAACACTTTTTAAACTTCTGGGGTATTGGACTCGTCTCTGAAGTATCAAACAATATTGATGCAGAAGAAAAAGCAAAGCTTGGTAAAATTGGTTACTATTTAAGCACCATTCGAACTGTAAAAAACGCTGAAACATTCCCAGTAAAAATCACTTACGACGGACAAGTATATGAAGACGAAGCTGTACTTGTTATGGTTGGAAACGGCGAATATCTTGGCGGTATCCCGTCCTTTATCCCAAACGTAAAATGTGACGACGGAACACTTGATATTTTCGTCGTAAAATCAACAGGCATTCAGGCGTTTAAAGATTATATCGGAAAGAAATTATTTGAAGACTCAAATGAAAATGACATCTTCCACGTAAAAGCGAAATCCATTCATATTGAAACAGAAGAAGAAAAAGAAGTAGATACAGATGGAGAAAGTTCGCTTCATACACCGTGCCATATTGAACTATTACAAGGGCACTTTACGATGATTTATAATCCTAATGTTGTGTAATAAAAAAAACGAGTGATAGCACTCGTTTTTTCTCTTCTAATCTAATTATGTCGTTGTATAATTTCTTGTATTTCTTTCACTCTCTCTAAAGTAATTCCATTTCTTTGTTCTATCGCTAAAGGGTGATCGGTTGGCTCTAATTCAACATACGGTGCCATTCCAACTCCTCTTATATGTACATTTGTCTTTAAATTTAGTGTTTCTGGATAAACTGGTATTTCTACAGATAACCAGCCAAAATGAGGATCACTATTTTCTCGTCCTCTTTCATCCCACTCTTCTAGTACTTTATCATAACTTTCTTTACTAAGTGATACCCACACAGTCCAGATAAAACTTTCATGGTAATCAATTATAGGAATCTCTAAACACCCTCTAATAAAGTAATGTTCATCGTCCATTATGCAAAGATCTGACGTTAAATGGAAGCGTCCCTCTCTTTCATGAGGCTCTACCTCGTAATAATAATATGGTGCTTCACTTCCGTAACATAAAGGGAGTGTAAAGCGGTTCATTTGTATCTTTTCTCCGGACTTTCTTCTTCTTTTCATCTATTATGAGTTCTCCTATCCTTTAAATTTCATTCACACTCAAAATCCATCCAATTTTTCCAATGTGTATTAGAATCCTTATTCACAATAACACTTGGATCTTTCTTCTCTATTGCAGCAGCTACTGATTGGAAGAATTCATTTTCACTTACTTTCTCGTCTTCAACATGTTTCCATTCTTCCGTTTCATACGCTACTTCCCAATCTCCTTTTAAACCTACCTCTGCTAAAATTTCTTCTTTATTCCACCATACTAATTTTCTAGCTTCGTCATTAGTAGCAAGCATACGCATGAAATATGTTGGATAAGACTCTGTCGTTTGTACTTCTATTCCATTATTCACATAATCTTCTTCTGTAAATTGATATTCAAAATGATGATCCCGAATTTTCAATCTGCCGTTATGAATATCCGGTATAAATTCACCTTCATCATCAAATAATTCATAATCTCCATCATTTAATTGCAACATACCATCATCACCAATTGAATGATTAATTCTATCACCATATATTTGAATATCATTAAATACACCTAATGAACCTACACCAACAAATTGAAACACCATTAACCAATCTTTATTATCTTTAAAGAAAAGAGAGAATTTCACTTGTGAAACATCCATATTTTCATTATCTAAGGCAGGAAATTCATATTTACTTTGCTTTTTATCTAATAACTTTAAAATATCTTTTTGCATATATATCACCTTTCCTCATATCTTTCCAGTGTTCATTGATATCTTTACTTCCATGGCATTTTACTATCCAAAGACAAACATAATATACAGAACAAAGCCAATACCATAAGTACTACAAGCAATTATTGTAATGAACCAATTTTCCCCGTATTGTTTGACGTACTTTGAAAGTGCCCAAAGAAGAAGTAATATAGCAAATTGAATTGCTACAATCTTTAATATCCCTATTAATGCAAGTTCCATAATAAAGTCGATCCATAAACTTAAAAGTATACGTATCACAGCAAAAATCAATAAAATAGTTCTTTTATCGAAAATCGATTTTATAAGAGCTAAGTAATAGTCTTGAAATATGATAATTAAAAATAATAATATACTTAAAAACAAAATTACTAAAAACTCTAGAAATTCTATCATCTTTTTTATTTCTCCCTATTCACTCTTTTACGTATTTTTTCCCCCTCTTAACATATTCCCCAGTTTTTGAAATATAGATTTCTTTGCCGAAGCACTCTCTAACTTCCATACCCCGCACGGATTATAAAATGGATCCTCTTGTTCATAGCGTTCATCTATATAATGAGCTAGACGATACATTGGGGAATCTTCTGTGAAACTAATTGTATCTCCATCTTTCAAATTAGGTTTTTCGAATATATTATGTAGGTTAAAATCATTTAATAAATCTACAGCTACTTCCGGATCTATTCCTCCGTCTAAAACAACATCTGGTAGATTAAATGCTTGCATTCCACACGAATAATAACCGCCCTCTTCATCTCCTACTAAAGTTACAAGGTGTGAGTACATAGGGAATATTTCCTGATCCTCTGCAAGCTCTTTCCATTCTTCTTTCGAATAAGCTACACCTGCTGTTTCAACTTTTAAAGCAAGTCCACCAATATTTAAGAGTTCCATTCCTACATCAATCACTTCTTGTAACCTCTCTGTATCGTCAACTTTCGCAATAACATACACTGTATAAGTATGCTTCTCCAATTCCCGAAGCAATTCTTCATCAAAACGCTCACCGCTTGCATAGAAGAAAGCTTTGCCTAAAGATGTGTCTTGTTCATATACATCAACTTCAAAAACAATCTCCTTCTCCTTATGGTGCATAATATTCCCTGCTAACATATAGTCACTCTTACTCGCAACTTCTTGTATTAATTCTGTTCTATCTTTCCATAAACCAGGTACTCCAATAACGATTTGTGTCTCCATTAACATGCTCCCTTTTCAATTAAAATCACTACAATATTTTTGGATGATAAAAAAGTGTAGCTGAATTACTTAGCTCATTCTACTAATCTTCTTTGAAATCCTTAAGAAATATGTAGCAAATGTTTCTAATATATTTCTCTATATTATCATCTGGTTATTTCTATATCGAGATTTATACTACCTATTAATTAGCGCTACTCACTTTTATTAAAAATTTAATGAATTCTAGAAAGAAACTCAACTAAAAAAAATAAAATTTTAAAGAAAAATACCTATTCCGACTCTTTACTGACACTTTTCCATTTTCTATTTCATAATCAATCAAAATAAATTACAATATATTAATACAAAAACACATTGTAAACAAAGTGTAATATCCACCTTATTTATTAGTATTAAATAAGGTATTCACAAGAAAATCAAACAAAAAATCCCTTGTCAAATTGAATTACTACCAAAGTGTTCAACGATGATTTATAATCCTAAGCTTGTATAATCACTATTTCACTATAACTTTAATAATTACTAAACTTCGCATTTTTCAAAAAAATATAGTATGATGAATAAATAAAAGGTTGTTAACAAAAACGTTAACAACCTTTTTTGTTTTTTCTAAAAAACTTTTCAATTTAAAGGAGCGATCACATGTATTGGAGAAAAAATGATAAACCTGTAGAAGAACCAGAAGCAATTGCTGTGTGGGAATGCGAAGCAGACGACTGCCTTGGATGGATGCGTAAAAACTTTTCTTTAGAAGATAAGCCGCAATGCCCGTTGTGTAAAGGCGACATGAAAAGCAGTGAACGATTACTACAGAAGTTATAATACCTTTCCCTCTTTATCTTTTATATACTGAAAGATAGAGGATTTTATTTCTCTTTATCTACAGTACAAGTTGCTTCCTAATTATAAATAATGAAAGAAGCAGCTATTACGTAGAATAGCTGCTTCTTTCAATCTATAACTTCTTCATCGCTATAAATTCCATATAATATTCCCCTAAATTTATCTCTATTCATCATCCACCTTACTCACTACATACTACACTTCTTTCGGAAGAACAATTTTTTTATACAATTGAACTGTAATGAAATAATAAAACACATAAATGACTAAGAAAATAATAATCGGCAGCCAAATACGGAAATATGGATTATCTATTAAGAACGAGAACATGTTCATTCCGACTAATACGTGCATTATACCTACGATCGCTGGGAACAAGAAAACTAAAAGTAACTCTTTATAAATTGATTTCGTTAATAGCTCATAACGCACACCAATTTTACGAAGCATTTGATAGCGAATAATATCTTTTGAAGCACCAGAAAGAATTTTAAACATTAAACAGCTTGCCAGCATCGCTAAGAAAGCTATGCCTAAGAAAAATCCCATAAATACTGTTCCACTGTAAGTACTGTAATATCCTTCATACAGCATATATTTACTCAAAAGATGTATGTCCTTCATATCTTTATATTTAGCTAGCTCTAATTCATCAATTTTTTTCCATTCTTCTTTATACGTTATAAAATTGTCCGTTTTCCCCAGTATTATAATTTCTTCTTTACCTTGTATCCCGTCATACATCTGTTGATCTACAATTTTTATCTTTTGACTAGGATTCATATATGTCTTTTGAAGAGACCTTAAAACATTTCCCCACTCTTCTGGAATTACATTGGTATTATCCTCATTTTTTTCTTGCCTATGGCTTAAAACGGCTCCGACAATTAGCTCCCTCGAAACAGGAACGAATCGGCTACTATTCTCGTCTTTTCCAGTACGTGTTAGCGGACGATTTCTTTCTAAATCTTCTTTCAATTGATAAATAAACTGCTCATCTACTTTGTATCGATATTCATTCTTTTCTTTAAATGTAATGCTATCTAATATTTTCTTTTCTTCTGCTGTGGGATTTTTAATTTCGACATCATAGTATTCTGGACTCTCCACCATATTTGTGACATTATTTTTTAACGCCATACCACTGGAGATTGCACCCGCACCGAGAGCCACTAACATAGCAACTGTCGCTAATACTTTCGTTAAACTATTAATAGAAAAACTTAACTGTGCAAACGTAAACGCATTGATTCCTTTTTCACTACGATTTTTATTCGCTTTTAGTTTGTTAATAATAATGGGAAGGAATGATGCAAATAGCATATAAGTTCCTAGTGTTACTGTAATTGTAGCAATGATAAATCCTGATTCCTTTAACTCTTTCATATAAATCATCGAAGCATAACCAACTGCTAATAAAATAATTGATAAAAGTGCTACTATATTCGTTAGTTTTCCTTTAATAGGCGTACGCTCTGTATGACTATTGGAGTGAACGAGTTGTAATAGCGAATTATGCACTAGTTTCATACCATTCATAATTGCGGACAACATAAATAATGCAATGAAAAAGATGAAAGTAACAATAATTGATGGTACATAAAATGCATGATAACCACCTCCAGTAAACTCCAGCTCCTTCATCAGTAAATGCCCAACGCCTTGCGCCAAAATTATACCGACTATCACACCTACTATAAGAGATACTATTCCTAATGCAATTGTTTCAATAAACATGAGCAATGTAATTTTATGCTTTTTTGCCCCTAATACCATATACATACCAAATTCTTTTTGCCGAAGTGATAATAAAAATGAATTGGCGTATAAAATATAAAATAATGTAATGAAACCTAATAAAAATGATCCTGTTTGGAAGACTGAAAAAATTCCATCCATGGAATTTCCTTCGATAAACGTTTTATTTAACGCTAACGTTTGAAACATATAAAAAATTGAAATAGACATAATAAGCCCAACTAATAAGACCATATAGTCTTTTCGTTTACTTTTTAGTCCCGACATGGAAAGTTTGAATAACATGTTGAACCTTCTTTCTTATGCTTTTTGTGTGCCTAAATTTGCAAGCACATCTAAAATTTCTTTATAAAACTCTTCACGAGTACCTCTGCGATGAATTTCTTTATACAATTCTCCATCTTGGATGAATAAAATACGTCGGCAATAACTTGCGCTTAATGGATCGTGTGTAACCATCATAATTGAAACATCCTGTTCTTCATTTAAGTTGGTCATCGCCTCTAATAAACTTTTCGCATTTTTAGAATCAAGCGCTCCTGTTGGCTCATCTCCTAAAATTATTGCTGGCTCATGTACAAGGGCACGAGCCGCCGCCGAACGTTGTTTTTGTCCACCAGATACTTCGGACGGATATTTTTGAAGAATCTCTGAAATTCCTAACATCTCTGCTACCTTTTTCACCTTTAATCCAATTCTTTTCGAATGAACACCTTGCAGAGAAAGCGGTAATGCAATGTTTTCATAGATTGATAAATTTTCAAGTAAGTTAAAATCTTGAAAGATAAACCCTAGTTTCTTCGAGCGAAAATCAGATAATTCCCCTTGCTTCATTTTCGTAATATCTGTTCCAGCAATTTCAACAATTCCACCTGTCGCTTTATCTAATGTAGAAATTACATTCAATAATGTTGTTTTCCCTGAGCCAGATGGTCCCATAATTCCAACGAATTCACCCTCTTGAATCGAGAACGATACATTCTTTAGTGCATGTGATTGACTCTCATCTTTTCTACCGTATACCTTTTGTACATTCTTTACCTCTACAACTGATGCTGTCATTTATATCCTCCTACACTTCTTTTCCAATTTTTGTTTTCCTTACATATTTTCCGAGCATTTCTTAACCCATTTCTAAGTATAGATAGCATTTCTTAATAAATAGCAGCGGATATTCTTAATATTTCTTTAAGAATATGAAAAAGCCCCAAATCTAGTAGCTTGGGACTTTTGGTTTCTATATTCTATTTGTTATATTCTTTTGTATATCCATTTTTATTAATTTTTGATACGAATCATTTATCTTACTAAAAGATGCATAACGCTTTTTATAAATATCCTGTATGTTTTTTGCTTGTTTCTGAAGAGCTGCATCTTCCATTTTATCTCTAGATTTATGAACTGATTTTACTTCTTCTCGTGCTTTTCCAAAAGCTTCTTTTTCTTTGTTCCATACTTTTTCTTATTCCTCTTAATCTTACTCTACCTAAAAAAAGAAATGATATTCATCTATACTTTGCTAACCTTTAGGTTCTACTAAAATGACATCTTCTAAATCATATAAATTCGCCTTGGGTTTTGCATAAATAATATGTGCAAGACCATATTTATCCGGCTCTTGATCTATTACCTCTGCTACTTCAAGACCAGGTGGTATTTTCTGGCTCAATTCAGAGGTAATAATGCTATCACCTATTTTTATTTCTTTCGCTTTATCTGATGGAATATTATTAATTCGAAGAGCTTGTTTTTCCTTATCATACCCTGTAACAAATCCTAAAATGGATGAGTTATTTTGGAAGGTGATTGCTAAACGATTTGTTCGTTCATCTTTCGTAATTAATTTCACAATAGATGTAAATTGATCTACACTCTCTACCTTTCCAATAAGACCACTCACCGTCATAACAGCCATATCAACCTTTACACCATGTTGTACCCCTCTATCAAGAGCGATTTTTCCATACCAATCTTCTGCTACACGTCTTACTACTGTAGCTTGAATTAAATTATATTTTCCTTGTTCCTTTAATTCTCTCGTCTTGTTGATAAGCTTAGTAAGGTTTTCTTTCTCCTCACTTAACATTTGTACTTTACTCTTTAACGATTCTTGGTTCTCGATTTTTTCTTGCAATAATTGATTCTCTTTATATACTTTATAAATGTCTTCTATATTGTGAACAATATTTTGTACATGCCTATTATTCGTACATACATACATCATCAATAAAACAAAAAGAATAATTGAAAGAAATAATAATATTTTCCTCTTAGAAACCTGCATAATCATCCTGTTACTCCTTACCATTTTTTATCTACACAATATAGAATACTAGTAGTTGTATACAGAAGAAATGCAGTTTAGATAAAGTTCAGATAATCTTTATCTTCTTTATAAAAAATTTAGAAATTATCATATACTGCCATTACATTTGAAGCTTGATCGTTACTTTATCTATTGAATACAACTTATCATTTCTATAACTAGACATGCTTTATTGTTACTTTTTCTTTTGCTTTAGCTGGCATTTCGTCACCTTGTATTTCTTCCCATTTCATACCATAAGTCCCTTTAGACTTAATCTTTACATATGCTCCTATTCGTAAATGTTTTGAAGAAGTCATCATAATTTTTTGTTCTTTACCAGATTCATCATATCCTTTAAATTTATAGTTCCATCTACCAAAACCATTACTGTTGGCTTCATATTCCCCATCACTGTCGACAACAGCATAATAAATATCTTCTTTAATAAACGGATTGAGTTGATCTACAATCGGTCCACCTTTCACTACAAGTAATGTAACTCCAACTATAATCAATACGATAAACGCACTTAATTTTTTCATATAACTTTCGATTCTCCACTTCTCTATTTTATTAGTCAACGTCCACCTGAATGATGGAATAAGCCTCTCTCTAAATCGATAGCAACACTATCGCTCGTTCTTCCCTAATTAGAAGGTAACCGATATTTCTAATGCCCTTCTAATTAAATTGGTAATAAGATAATAAATTGAATAACCCCATTTTCATATTCCGCTCGAATTTCTCCTTTATGCAATTCAACAATGCTTTTTGCAATTGCAAGCCCCAAGCCTGAACCTTCTACAGCTCTACTTCTAGATTGATCTTTTTTATAAAAACGCTCAAACAAATTCTCCAATTCTGTTTTTGTAAATTCTTCACTATGATTCGCTATAGAAATTTTGATATGCTGTTCTTCTCTTTGAAGTGAAACTTGAATTTCTGCTTTATCTATACTGTATTTAATTGCATTTATTAAGAGGTTTTCAAACACACGCACCATTTTTTCCGAGTCCACAACGGCATATATACGATCTTCCTGAAATTTTTTCACGAATGAAAGATTATGTTCCTCCGCTTGTGGTACTAGCTCTTCTATTAACTGATCAAGTAGTTCATTCATACACACTTCTTGTGAATCTAACACCATATTTTCATCTGTTAGTTTTGTATACTCAAACAAATCCTCTATTAACATCTTCAACTGCTCTGATTTTGAAAAAGCAATTTTTATATACTCATCATGCTGTTCTTTATTTTCATATTTCGCATCACCTAGTAAGCGTAAATACCCCATAATAGAAGTAAGTGGTGTTCTTAAATCATGTGATACATTTGTAATCAATTCACTTTTTTGTTTCTCTATTTGTTTTTCTTTTTCTATATTAGCCAAAAGTTTTTCTGCCATTTGATTAATCTTTGAAGTTAATACACCTATTTCATCTTGACCTGCCTGTTTGATTTTATATTGTAAGTTCCCTTTCGAAAACTCTCTTACGCCTTCTGCCATTGCTTCAATCTGATTCATCTTCCTTTTCGTTATATAAAAGAAAGAAAGTAGAAAAGTAATAAAACCTAGTAAAGATGGGAATGGACTACTACCGTTCACTACATACTTTACATTTCCTTGTGGTATACCACTTGCAATGATATACATATTTTCCGTATTAACAGTAACTGGATAAAAGGTTGTAAACTCCTTACGCTTTTGTTCAGCTCTATCTTGAATTAAATTCTGTGCCTCTACATATCGTACTTGATCCATTTTAAAATCCATTACATTACGCATCGTCTCATGAAGATTAATCTGTTCTTCCGGTGCTCCCTTTGTTTTATAAACCACTTTCCCATTCTCATCTATTATTAAAACCTTCAATTGATTTTGATGATTCAATTGATCAAGCAGTTCTTGTATATTAATTTCCTTCCCTTCTTCCGTTATACTTTCAACAAGTCTTTGTGTCTGTCCATCAATGGCTTCCATACCTGATGCATAATCAATGATAGAAATTTTATTCGTATCCTCGAAAAAGGAGGATGAAGACCACCCTACTAATACACCAAGTAATGTACAGAAAGTAAATGTAGCAATCAGCTGTACACGTATACTTTTTTGCAAATAACTAACTGTTTTACCAATCATTTTTTTAAAAACTTGATTCATCCATATTATCGGTTCAAATATCTTTCTCAATCTTGTAGCCAACTCCCCATATTGTTTTAATGTAGCGAGGCTTCCTTGGAATTGCCTCTATCTTTTCACGTATTTTCCGAATATGTACCATCACAGTATTATCGGATTGGAAAGCTTGCTCTTTCCATACTCTTTCATAAATTTGCTCTGCATTTAATACCATTCCTTGATTTCGTGCAAGCAATTCTAATACCTCAAACTCTCTCGGTGTCAATTTCACCTCTTCATTTGCAATAATGACCTGCCGCGTTGCTATATTTATCTTTATATCTCCAACTTCAAATACATTTTCATCTTTTACACTTGCCCCGCTCATTTTCATATATCTCCGAAGTTGTGATTTAATACGAGCAATGAGTTCAAGTGGATTAAATGGTTTTGCTACGTAATCGTCTGCTCCAGTTGTTAACCCTAAAATCTTGTCCATATCTTGCGTTTTTGCCGACAGCATAATAATGGGCATTTCCGCTATTTCTCTCACTTTCATACACATATGAATACCATCTATTTTCGGCATCATAATATCAAGTACAATTAGATGCACGTCTCTTTTCGTTACTATTTCTAACCCCTCTTCACCATCTCCAGCTTGTAATACTTCGTAACCTTCATTCTTCAAATAGATGGCGATAAGTTTTCTAATTTCCTTCTCATCGTCCACGATAAGTATCGTTCCTTTACTCACAAAATCTCCTCCAGCATCATTTACCAAACTATGAATGTTGCTTTATTTCACTCACTACTGCATTCTTCTTATGCATATACACATAAGAAATACTAGAAACTATGATAACGATGCCACCCAAATATATACCATACTCGGTCACAAGGGTTACTATCATTTCTATATGCTTTCCAAATATAGAGCCTAGTACAAAGTAAACTAACGTCCAAACAAATCCTGTTACATATGAATAAATCGCATACGTTTTAAATGACATGTTATTCATCCCTACTAAATACGGTACGATATGTCTCACAACGGGGATAAAATAACTTATTACTAATGCATAATGACCATATTTCCCTACTATCTCTTGTGATTTTAAAAGGTACTTCGCCTTTTTCTTTTTCATCAATTTTTTAAGCACTTTTATGCCAAATATTTTCCCTAGTATGTAACCTAAAGAAAGCCCAGATACAACGCCTAAATATGTTAATAAAAACGCAGGAATGACACTTAATACGCCTAATGAAGATACAAATCCACCACCCATTACAATCATTTCATCTGGAATCGGCATACCGATAATACCAAGCCATAAACAAAAAAACAGTGCCCAATAACCATACTGCTCAATGTATGATATTAATTCATGTAGCTCCATTATGCATATGCTCCCCTTAGCTCTTTTTTACAGCTAAAGACGTAGGCTGGCGGGAAATTAAACCAAACTTTTTCTAGTGTAATTTCAGGGAAGAAATGCTGTATAAATCCTTTTTTTACAAGTGAATATTGAAATGTAATGAATTCACCACTCTCATGTATCGCTTCCATTGCGTTGTTTAAAATGCGTTTTGAAACCTCTTCTGGTAAAGATGTGAAAGGCAATCCTGATAAGACGTAATCAATGCATTCTATATTGAGCTCTTCCATATACGTCTTTATATTTTCAGCTGAACCATGTACAACAATGACATTCTGCTCATCTTTAAATTTTCTCTTTAGCTCTTTGAAAAACACTTCATTAATTTCGATAAGAAGAAACATTGTCTCCTTCTTCTTTCGCTTCATAATTTCTTTCGTAAAGACTCCTGTACCAGGACCTAATTCTACAATGCACTTCGCTCTATTAAAATCAATTACATCTACCATTTTCTTTGCTAATATTTTTGAACTTGGCGCAATCGCACCAGTATGTTTCGGGTGTTTAATAAATTCATGTAAGAATGTTATGAGTTGCATGTAAATCTCTCCTCATTCGTTCAATAGTTTTTAACTTGTGTTTAAGTATAACTATCGTTTCTTAATAAAAATTGAGGAGATTTCTTAAGATTTTATGAAGAAATCAAAAAACAGCTACCGCTTATAGCGATAGCTGCCCCTTTATTACTTCGCGCTCACAATCTTATAATAAGAACGAACTGTTAAGAAGTAATATCCGATATAAATGACACCGTATACTCCGATACTAATTAGGAGCGGAATCATAATTTCAAACGGTAGTATGTTCCCTAAACCTTTTAATGCAAACAAGCTGTGTAGAATTCCGATTACTAACGGAATCGCAAAGATAAAGCTTACTTGTTTTGCGATAGCTTTTTTCATTTCCTGTTTCGTTACCCCGACTTTACGAAGTACAACATAACGCTCACGATCAGCATTTGCTTCTGTTAATTGTTTAAAGTAAATGATAGAACCTGTTGCTAGTAAGAATACAAGTCCTAAGAACATTCCGATGAACATCATTAGTCCAGTTCCTTCAAGCCCCATTTGGAAACCAGTGTAGAAATCTCTAAATGATGGTACCATTTCTGATTCACCAGCTGGCATCACTTTTGTTAATTTTTCTGTTAATACTTTACTGTTTCTTTCATCTTTTACATCAATATTTTTTACAACACGTGTTCCAAATGCTTGCTTCGCTTGTTCATATGTTTCATCTGAAACGACAACAACTAGTTCACCTAAGTTCGTAATTGCATGATCATTTGCGCCTTGAATCGCTAATTTCTTCGTTTCATTTCCAATTTGGAATACCGCTTTATTTCCTTTATATTGAGGGCTAAACTCATGCCCTTCAATATAAGAGCTATCATATATAAATGCTTCACCAGCAGCTACATTCACTGTTTCTGCATCGATTTTTTTAGCAAGTTTATTAAATTCAGATTGAGACATAAATTGATATTTCTCTGAGATACTGTAGTTCATATTAAGGATGAAATCAACTTTATCTCCTTCAAACTTTCCTTTTACAGGAACCATCTCAACTTCAAATTGATCTTTTACAGGATGATTCTCTTTCTCTTCAGCAAAAATCGCATTTACTTTCTTATCTAGTTCTGCATCTTTTTTCTCATAAGAATAGCTGTATGGCGCGAATGCTTTTGATTGTGTAAATGTGTTGTAATACATCGTAACTGACGTACCAACTGCTGTTAATGTTACCGCACTTAAAATAGAAATTGTTGCAAGTGACTTTGCATTCCCTTTAATACGATATAGTAGCTGTGATGTCGTTACCATATTCATACCGTTATAAAACGATGATTTATTATTTCTTGCACGTTTTAATACGAATACTGTAAAGAACATAAATAGTAAGTACGTACCTACTACTGTCGCAAGTAAAATATAAAGTGCAACTGCCATAAAGTCTGCATACTTAACTGCCTTCATGAACATTAATGCTAAGAAATAACCTGAACCGATTAAGAAAATCGAAATTAACGCCATAATTACAGATCCTTTTGGCATTGCTTCTCCTTCGCGTTCTGCGCGGAAAAGTTCAATTAGCTTGAATCGATAAATTAAACGATATCCTTGAAGTGATGTATACAATATAATCACAAAGAAAATAATTGCTGTATCAACAATTGCAGCCATCGGTACTTCAAAATGAACATTTAAATTTAACCCCATCATACTTACTAGTAGTTCAAGGAATAGTTTTGAAAGAACGCTACCAATCGCAATCCCAATAATTAAAGACATTAATCCCATTAACATATTTTCATAAAAGAGCATTTTACCGATCTGTCTTTTTCGAATACCTAGTAACGAATATAGCCCAACTTCTTTTTTACGCTTCCGTGTAAAGAAACCGTTCGAATATATAATGAACACCGCTACGAAGATGATTAGCATGACACTTGAAACTTGAAACGCACCGCTAATTTTTTTAGAACCTTCCGCAGCTTTTTCCATTTGTGAATTGTACTGCAACGCCTTAAATGTAAAATAGATGACGATGCTAAATATCATAGATGCAAAATATACAAAGTAGTCTTTAAAGTTCCGCTGTATGTTGCGGAGGGCAATGCTAGATAAGGTCATCAGCCATACCTCCAGAAATGGAAGACATTACGTCAACGACTTTTTGGAAGAACTGTTTACGTGTTGATTCACCGCGGTGCAATTCTTTATATAACTCACCATCTTTAATGAAAATAACTCGTTTACAGTAACTCGCCGCAAAAGCATCGTGCGTTACCATTAAAATTGTTGAGTTATCATATTCATTTAACGACTTCATACTTTCTAATAAATCTGTCGCTGATTTAGAATCGAGTGCTCCCGTCGGCTCGTCTCCAAATATCATACTAGGACTTGTAACGATCGCACGCGATGCTGCGCAGCGCTGCTTCTGCCCACCAGATACTTGATATGGGAACTGACTTAAAATATGATCAATACCGAATTTCTTTGAGATTTCAAGAACGCGGCGATCAATCTCATTCGCTTTCATCTTCGATAACGCAAGAGGTAACGCAATGTTTTCTTTTACCGTTAACGTATCTAATAAGTTATAATCTTGGAAGATGAAACCTAAATGATCACGGCGGAACAACGCCAGCTTATCATCGTTCATCTTCACGATATCTTTTCCCTCAATTAAAATTTCACCGTCCGTCGCATTATCAATTGTAGAAAGAACATTTAAAAGAGTCGTCTTACCAGAACCAGAAGGTCCCATAATTCCAACGAACTCACCTTCTTTTACTTGTAAGTTAATACCTTTTAAAGCTGCAAATTTATTCCCACCTGTGTCATACACTTTTTCAATATTTTTTGCTTCTAACACTGTTTTCATCTCGACATCCCTCATTTCTTCTATTCTCTATTTTCAACTATATACACTCTCTACTCTTGCCACTATCGATGTTTCTTACACAAACATGACAGTTATGTAAGGCACATAAGTAAAGACATAAAAATTTAACCTACTGAATGAAAGTACTTTGTTACTATAGCATTGGGATATCATACCATCCATTCATTCTCCTTACAGGAACATTACAATCTTGTAAGGTTAAAAATGCCCCTACAAAGTTGTGCATGAAATGTCGGATGGAGCTATTTCATTCTTGCTATTCTATATACAAAGGAGGTCATAGTATGGATTCACTTAAAAATATGAATGCGGCAATGCGGTATATTGAGGAAAACCTTACACATGAAATTGATTTTAAAGAAGTCGCAAAAATAGCTTTCTGCTCCGAATATCATTTCAAAAGAATGTTTTCTTTTTTAGCTGGCATATCACTATCAGAATATATTCGCTGTAGACGTCTTACGCTTGCTGCCTTTGAACTAAAAGATAGCAATGTAAAAATCATTGATGTCGCTATAAAATATGGATACAACTCACCAGATTCTTTTACACGTGCATTTCAAAATTTGCACGGAATAACGCCTTCAGAAGCTCGAAGTACAATTCGTTCTTTGAAAGCTTATTCACCAATGACCTTCCAACTATCCATTCAAGGAGGAAATGAAATGAACTATCGAATTGAAGAAAAAGAGCCATTTCAAATCATTGGTATACAAAAACGAGTACCGATTGTTTTTAACGGTGTAAACGAAGAAATTGCTTCTATGTGGAAAAGTTTAGACCCGGGGACCATTGAAACATTAAAGTCCCTTTCAAATATTGAACCTACAGGAATTATTAGTGCTTCTACGAATTTTTCTGAAGGAAGAATGGAGGAAAAAGGAGAACTCGATCACTATATTGGAGTAACTACGACAAAAGATTGTCCAGAGCAATTCAAACAACTTGAAGTCGCTGCTTCAACATGGGCTATCTTTGAAGCTGTCGGTCCATTTCCTGACGCGTTACAAAATGTATGGGGGCGTATTTATTCTGAATGGTTCCCTTCTTCAAACTATGAATTAGCGGAAGGACCGGAAATATTGTGGAATGAAAGTAAAGACGTATCTTCGCCGAATTTCAGAAGCGAGATATGGGTACCTGTTTTGAAAAAGTAATATAAGGATCTAAACCTTTTCAAAATAAAAGCTGCTCTTCCTCCTTAAAGGAAAAGCAGCTTTTTATTTTATACTTCTTCTCGACTCGTTCTTATACAAGAAAATAGTAATAATCGTAAGTACTATAACAACTCCAAAAGTAAACACTCTGTAATTCGAGATAGTAGCAGTACCGATTAAAAAGGCAGGTATAACAGCCGTAATTAAACCACCAAACATACCAACAAACGATCCTACACTTTGTTTTACTATTTGAGTTTCTGATACCCAATCATAATAACCAAATCGATTATTAATAAAAATCCCCCATACTGCCGAAAAGAATGAATATGCTATCGGTGTTATTACGATGAAAAGAGAACTCCAAACATCTAGTTTTAATCCTATTATCAGTAATAAAGCACTAATAAGTGATGCAGGTATACTTAATGAAAGATTCATAAGAATTTTACTGTCATAAATCATCTTTGGCGCTATAGGCAATGACTTAATAATCCATACATTTTTTCCTTCTAAAGACAATGACACACATGTTGTACACGTCATCGAAATCGCTGCTGCAATAGCAAATGGAGCAACCTTTTGCAACAGGGTCTCAATTCCAGGGTACTCTATTAATTGACTTGGTCCTACTACAACTATAGCTAGCGCGAAAGCTAGCGCCATCACGACTCCCATTCCACTGTTTATCACATACACTGTAGAAGAAAAGAAACGCTTTAGTTCTTTTTTATACAACGCGACCAATACACTTTCTTTTCTCATGCTATGAATCTCATAATTTGAAAGCATATGATAAGTGGTAATCTCTGTGTTTATTTGCTTATATTTTAGCGCAAGTATTTTTACAAAAAGATAATACCAAATAACCGATATCCCAACAAACAGGGTGAAAGCTACAATATCAGCATGAACAATTGCTTTTTGAAACATGTTAGCTAATGGGTAAACTTTAGTTAATTGCTCTGAAACAATTGCACCCATTCCATTCATATCCTTAAGGCTATATTGAGCATTTCCGCTTTTTAGCATAAAGAAACCGAATGTAATCATTACTATAAAACTTAAAATCGTAGTTATTTTATTCGTATTTTTAAATTTAGAAGCGATTGCCGTAATCATAGCTCCAAAGATCGCTGCGATTGTTGTTGGAATTAAAGATGCTATAAACATACTGATGAACCACATAAAGTAAAAAGAAACTGATGGATTCTCATGTATGCCATAAACAACTCCCATTGGTAGCATGATTATGATTGAAAAGATCGTATTCAGCAAATATAAATACAAAAACCTACTTGTAATAACAGTACTTACACGAATCGGTAATGACATTAAAAGATCGTAGTCCTTAAAAGCAAAAATTTCTCCATTTGCCTTAAATATAGTGAAAAACAACGTCAATACACTGCTAATAACTAGTGCATAAACTGGGATAATTTCACTTATTCCTAGTTTCACCAACCCATATGCTGAGGCTCCGCAATATAGCATTAACATGACACCAACTAAGGCAATAGATGCTGACAGTAAAATCTTATTCTGCTTCTTTTTCTTATCTTTTTCGTATTTAAAAGTATTTAAACCGAGCTGCGTTATCAACCGGATTTTCAAAAGACCTAGACTATTAGTATTCATTAGCAAGCTCCTTCATAAAGAGCTCTTCCAATGATCCTTTCTTTATTAAAGAATTCACTTCCCCTGAAAGTGCTAATTTCCCTCTATTAATCATCGCTATTTTATTACATAACTTCTCCGCCACATCTAAAACATGTGTAGAAAAGAAAATCGCACTTCCCTTTTCACAAAGCTCCTTCATAATACCTTTCAATACTACGGCTGCCTTTGGATCAAGACCAACGAAAGGTTCATCTAAAACTAATAATTTCGGTTTATGCAAAACCGCTGATATAATCGCCACTTTTTGTTTCATACCATGTGAATAAGAAGATATTAAGTCTCCCAAGTAAGGTGTAATCTCAAAAGCATCCCCATACTTCTGTATCTCCTTTTCCCGATCTTTTGCAGACACCTTAAAAACATCAGCAACAAAGTTCAAATATTGAATTCCTGTTAATTGCTCATATAAATCGGGATTATCAGGAATGTACGCCATTACTTTCTTACATGCAATCGGATCCTTTTTTACTGAATGTCCATCAACAAAAATTTCACCCTCTTCAAAATCTATAACTCCTACTAACGACTTAATTGTTGTACTTTTCCCCGCACCGTTATGCCCGATAAATCCAAAGATATCTCCTGCTTGAACAGTAATATTTAAATGATCTACTGCTTTCTTACCACCTTTGTATGTCTTGCTAAAATTTATAATTTCTAACATCTGATTTCCCCCAAACTATCCTTTTTAACTGAATTTTCAGACCTAAAAGCAAAAAATTTACTCAGCGAGCTTTTTCATTATCCCCACTGAGTATTTAAATCTCTTAACACATAGAAACTATAAATATAAAATTTGACTCGTACAGTTCAATCGATTATTGCTCACAATTGCATTTCTTTTTTATATAAAACGTAAGAATATAAATTCGTTATGAGGACAGCAATTACTATAATCCCAAGCATCATATAAGATCTCCAATCAGCTGGAGCGAAAACACTTATAATCATAATAAGTCCTAAAGCCACAAATACTTTTCCGCTAAATCGATGTGTTTTCCGCCATACTTCTTCATTACTTAACGTCCAAGGATTACGCATCCCAACGAAAAAGTTAGGCTTACACTGCGGTAAATAATTACCCATCACTAAAAATAAAACACCAACTAATAATTCTGGAACTCGATTAATGAATAAATTATATCCTAGTCCACTTGTAATAATATCTATATTTCCTACAAATAGTAGCAGGAGTATCCCGTTATTCATCATCATAAAAGCTTTAGAAAATTTCTCGTAATTTGCTTTCCTTGGATCAATCTTTGGTATCACATTTAGAAATACATATAACGCAATCATAATTCCAACCATAGAAATCATTCCGTAAAATTTAGAAGAATAGCCATCTACCTTACCACCACTCCAATGTGTCGCAATTGTATCCGGCAAATGAGGCCAAGCAAACGCCCATGCGATACAAGTTATAAGAACTAATATAATTGCAAAAAGATGTTTTTTCATTTCCCCTCTTCCCCCTTATTCGTAAACGTAAATACCCAAGTCAATAAATCTTGAAATACAGTTGTGTTTAAAGAGTACATAACGAATTGTCCTCTTTTTTCATCTTGGATAAGTTCAGCATTTTTGAGCGCATTTAGATGATGTGAAATACTTGGCTTTGTCATATTGAACTGTTCAGCAATTTCGCCAGCTGTTAAATCGCCTTCTTTTAATAAATCTAAAATTTTTCGCCTTGTTGGGTCTGCTAATGCTTTGAATGCTTGATTCAATGTCTTTCTTCCCTTCACTAATTAGACATTTAGATATTTATCTAAATATTAAATTAAAAACCAGTAATTGTCAATTGTATCCATAGCCTTTTTACTTTTTCCACTTTTGACCTATAAATACGCCACAGCTATGCTATATATAACAAACAGGAAACCCTATTCATTTGATTTCTTTGTTTTTACTTCGTACGGGGCAAAAAAGGCTCTGACCGCTTCTATGCATGGCTGGATCCTCTCTCTCCCCTAAAAAGATAGGTTTTATGTTATTTTTAAAATCTTTATATTTATATAGCTCTCATTTCAACATAATGAAAAGACGAGAAACACATGGTACACTATAGCTACAATTGTTTTTTTTAGGAGGAATATACATATGTATAAAATTTTAATCGTTGAAGACGATCCAAATATTTCATCATTACTACAATCTCACATTCAAAAATATGGCTATGATGCTGTTGTTGCGGAGAACTTCGATGATATTATGGAATCGTTTAACGCCGTGAAACCACATCTTGTTTTACTTGATGTAAACTTACCGAAATTCGATGGTTTCTACTGGTGCCGTCAAATCCGTCATGAATCTACTTGTCCAATTATTTTCATTTCAGCTCGTGCTGGTGAAATGGAACAAATTATGGCGATTGAAAGTGGCGCGGATGATTACATTACGAAACCGTTCCACTATGACGTTGTAATGGCAAAAATTAAAGGTCAATTACGCCGTATTTATGGTGATTATGCACCAAATATTTCTGAACGTATCGTTGAAGTAGAAGGTTTAAAACTATTCCCTGAACGTCCAGAAATTCATTTCGGATCTGAGCAAGTTCTTTTAACAAAGAAAGAAGCTATTTTAGCAGAAATGCTATTATCTAAATTCCCTCGTACAGCAAGCCGTGAAGATTTATTAGCTGCCCTTTGGGATGATGAGAGCTTCGTTGAAGAAAATACATTAAACGTAAACATTACGCGTCTTCGTAAAAAGTTTAATGAGCTTGGTATTGAGAACTCTATTGAAACAGTACGTGGACTTGGATATCGTTTTAACACAACTTGGAGTGAATAAGCATGAAGCTATTTTTACGTGATCATTTTGCATTTTTTCTACTATATGTATTAAACTTCGGAATCATTTTCGTTCTCTATGATGCAGTAGATGGATTTCAAAATAATAAGTTTTACTTCATCGTTTTAAGCTTATATTTATTCATCTGTTTCCTCGCTTATCGTTACGTTCGTAATCGTAGAATGTACCACAGATTAAGTGAACCACCAGAGAAAATGGAAGATGCGTTTATTGAAAGAGCGACTGCTCCTATGCCCCACGGTGTAAACGAGCTCGTTCGTACGCAATATCGTCTATTCCAAAAAGACCTACAAACATTTGAAGTAAAACAGCAAGAACACCAATTATTTATTAACCACTGGGTACATCAAATGAAAACGCCCGTTTCTGTTATGCAACTTATGGTGCTTGAAATGGAAGATGAACATTTAATCCCGCAATTTAAAAAAGAATTAGAGCGACTAAATCAAGGACTCGATATGGCTTTATACATGGCAAGGTTAAACAACTTCCATGAAGACTTCCATGTTGAGACCGTTTCATTAAAAGATGCTGTAACAAAAAATATTAACGGATTAAAAGAACTATTCATTCGAAACGGGGTCTTCCCTGTTTTAGAAGTTCATTCAGATTTAAAAGTTGCTTCTGATGCGAAATGGCTAAAGTTCATCATTTATCAGTTAATGACAAATGCTGTTCGTTATTCTGGTGAACGCGGAAAGAAAGTTTTCTTATCAGCTTATCGAAATGGAAAAGATATCATTTTGGAAGTTCGTGATGAGGGCGTTGGTATTCCGCAAGAAGATGTTCGAAGAGTATTTGAACCATTTTACACTGGGAAAAATGGTCGTACATTCGGAGAATCTACTGGTATGGGACTTTATATCGTAAGTAAAATTTGTGATTATTTAGGTCATTCTGTAAAACTAGACTCTGAAGTTGGTAAAGGAACGACGATTAAAATCATCTTCCACAACGCTGCAAACAATCAAGCAGAAAATACGGAGAAGGTGACCAAAGCATGATCGGAACATATGCTAGCAAAATGTATGAGAATATACTCTCATACATTTTTTGCAATAAAACTGCATATTGGCCTTCTAACGGGAGGTACATATTATGACATTTTGGCAATTTGCATTTAAAAATGTAACGCGCAACTCAAGAGCTTATTTTGCCTATTTTTTAAGCAGTTCCTTTTCCATTGCTGTTTTCTTTTCGTTTGCTGTTTATTTATTTCATCCGAAATTACAAAATTTCAGTATGATCTCTGAAATTTCAGGATTAATGATTTTTTCAGAAGTTGTCATTGTACTGTTCTCTTTCTTCTTTTTACTATATTCAATCGGATCGTTTTTAAAAGTTCGTAAAAAACAATTTGGTATTTTAACCGTTTTAGGTATATCGAAAAAGCAATTACATCGTCTCGTTTTTACGGAAAATATGTTAATTGGTATTTTATCTATCTTTTTTGGTATGCAGTTTGGGCTTGTCTTTTCGCAATTTTTCTTATTAGTGACGGCGAAAATTACGCACGTACCAGGTATATATTTATATATACCTACGAATGCTTTCATTTTAACAACGATTGTGTTTCTTGGTCTCTTTATCGCTGTATCTGCATTCACACCAATGCTTATTCGAACAAAAAAAGCATTGCACCTTTTAAAAACAAACAATGTAAAACAAAAAGAAAGAAAACCATCCATATTAATTTCTCTATTTGGTGCTATCTGTTTATTAGGTGGTTATATTTTAGCTGTAAATCCTAAATATTTCTTCTCAGTAAACCCGCAAGTAGGCGTTATATATATGGTTTCAAGTATTTTTGTGATTCCAGCACTTGTTACAATTGGGACATATTTTTTCTTTTCTCAAATTAGTTTCTTACTTATTTATATTTTAAAGAAAAGAAGAAGTTTTTATATGAAACGGATTAATATGCTTTGGATTTCTGATTTAGCAAGTCGTATTCGAACAAATATTAATATGCTTTTTATTGTAGCGATGCTATCTACAGTAGCCTTCACAATGATTACATTTCTATATGGATTTGGAAAGTTTACAAAGCTAGATGTTACGAGAAGTTCACCTTTTCCATTTTCTTATTTTTCATATGACGCAAATCCTTTTGCTAACAAGCATTTAACTTGGCTTGAACAGCAGTTACAAAAAGAAAATTTCTCTTATAAAAAGATAGAAGCTGATTTATATGAAACACCACTGAAAGAAGATGCAGGTATAACGACTTACAATGACATCTATGCAATGAAACAAAGTGACTATAATAAACTTGCAGCTTCCCTGCGAATGAAACAACTATTCATGAGCGATAACGAAGCATATGTCTTAAGCGGCAGCGCTTATTTCACCTTATTCAGCCAATTTGATCCAAGCTTCAATAGAAAATCCATTACACTTTCTAGCACAAATACGATATTACAAGTAAAGGGCTATGAACAAGTAGGGGCCATTCCATCTAACTTTTCATATCAAACTTTAATTTTACCTGATGTTGTTGTAAACAACTTACCAAGTACAACAAAGCATGTATCAGCGTACAATTATAACGTACAAAACTGGGAAAAGACGTATGAAATTGCTAATGATTTTATGAAAAAAATACAAAAAGATCGACAGGAATTCCAATACGAAGGCCCCCTTATACGCTCCTATGAATCAGCAGACTCATTATATAGAATCACATCAGGAAGTGCTGCATACTTCCTAATCGGGACATTCTTAGGTGTCATTTTCTTTATTGGAGCAGGTAGCGTTCTTTACTTCAGAATGTATACAGATTTAACAAACGAACAAGAAAAATATGTAGCAATTTCAAAAATTGGTGTAACAAATGCAGAGATGAAACGATCTGCAACCATTCAACTTAGCATTTTATTTTTCGTTCCATATGTTATTGCATCCATTCATACAATGTTCGCAACAAAAATGCTTCAAGATGTAATTGATTTATCACTATTCAAAGAAATTTCAGCCGTTCTTATTATTTTTGGCATAGTTGAAATCGTCTTTTTCTTATTCATTCGTTCCTTTTACATGCAAAAGTTATCAGAGTATACGAATGGTTAAGTTTTATGAATATATTAGTACAGGAAAAGGGTATCTCTTATATCCTTTTCCTCTTCACTCTATTAGGAGGTTCAGGTGAATGACATTTTGGCAGTTTGCCTTTAAAAACGTAACACGGAACGCCAGAGCTTATTTCGCCTATTTTGTAAGCAGTGCGTTTTCCATTGCTATTTTTTTCTCATTTGCAGTTTATTTATTTCATCCTAAATTGCATATGACAGACGTGAATTATGCTCTGAACATATTAATGACAATTTCAGAAGTTGTCATTGCGTTTTTTTCATTTTTCTTTTTACTATATTCGATTGGTACGTTTTTAAAAGTACGAAAAAAACAGTTTGGAATTTTAACAGTACTTGGCATCTCTCAACAACAATTAAAAAGGCTCGTCTTTTTAGAAAATATGTTAATTGGTATTCTTTCTATATTTTTTGGCATTCAACTCGGACTTGTCTTTTCACAGTTCTTTTTATTAGTTACCGCCAAAATTACACATGTACCTGGTTTATATTTATATTGGCCGACAAGTGCCATTGTTTTAACGACTATAACCTTTCTCGGTCTCTTTATTCTGGTATCTTCCTTTACACCAATGCTCATCCGTACGAGAAAAGCTGTACGACTTTTAAAATCAGGAAAACAACATAAAGAAAAAAAAGCATCCGTACTTATTTCTCTATTTGGCGCGATATGCTTACTATCTGGATATGCGTTAGCAGCAAATCCACTATATTTCATGTCACTAGGCGACATAATTGGAATTTTGTACGCCGTCTCTAGTATATTTGTCATTCCATCACTTGTTGCAGCTGGAACATATTTTTTCTTTTCACAAATTAGCTTCTTGCTCATTCGTATATTAAAAGCACGAAGAACGTTTTATATGAAGCGAATTAATATGCTTTGGATTTCTGATTTAGCAACAAGAATTCGAACAAATATTAATATGCTCTTTATTGTAGCGATGCTATCGACGCTCGCTTTTACGATGATTACATTCTTATATGGATTCGGGAAATTTACAAAGTTTGATGAAATTAGACAAAACCCTTTCCCGTTTACGTATTTATCTCATACTGAAAATACGTTAGCCGATCAACATTTAAACTGGTTAGAGCAAAAATTTAATGAAGAGCACTTTACTTATACAAAATTTAAAACGGATATATATGAAGTATCTTCAGCAGAAGAGAACCCGCAGCTCTATTATGCCATTAAACAAAGTGACTATAATATACTTGCTAAGGCGTTAAACTGGGAACATCTCAACGTGAAGAATAATGAATCTTATATCCTTATTAAAGACATAGATGATCAATTCATTGGAACAATTTATGATAAAGAAAAGAAAAATACTCTTACGCTTTCTCAAAACTCTTTACAGCTACAAGTGAAAGAATATAAAGGTTATAACCCTTTCCCAAATAGTTTAATATCACACTTACTTGTACTATCTGATGAAAATGTAGAAGCATTATCAACCATTTCGAAACAAATGAGTGTATATAACTTTAACGTTCCGGATTGGGAGAAAGCATATAATATTGGCTCAGCGTTTATGACAAAAATCAATAACGACAATGCAGCGATTCAAGCAGAGCACCCGCCGTTTCATGCAAGTGAAGCCAGCAACTCACTATACGAAACGAAACTAAATGTATCTTCCTTTTTCTTAATCGGAACTTTCCTTGGCGTTATTTTCTTTATCGGTGCTGGCAGTGTTCTTTACTTCCGTATGTATACAGATTTAACAAATGAGCAAGAAAAGTATATAACGGTTACGAAAATTGGCTTAACAGAAGATGAGATGAAACAATCTGCTACCATTCAACTTGCGATTCTTTTCTTTGTTCCATACATTATGGCATCGATCCATACGATGTTTGCGACAAAGATGTTGCAAGAAATATTAAATCTCTCATTATTCGCTGAGATTACAGTTGTACTTGTAATCTTTGGAACGGTTGAAATTCTCTTTTTCCTTTTAATTCGTTCCTTTTATATGCAAAAATTATCACAACATATTAAGTTTTAAAAATAGAAAGGTGATTATTATGGAAGAAGTATTACACATAAAAAACGTCTCAAAAGTGTATGAAGGAAAAGTCCCTCATACTGCTTTAAAAAATATAAATTTACACGTAGATAAAGGTGAATTCGTTGCAATTATGGGGCCGTCTGGAAGCGGGAAATCTACATTTTTAAACGTTATCTCTACAATTGATTCACCTACTTCTGGTGAAGTCATTATTAATGGAAAACAACCGCACACGTTCCGCAGAGAGAAGCTTGCTATTTTCCGTCGCCAAGAGTTAGGATTTGTTTTCCAAAACTTTAACCTATTAGATACACTAACAATCGGTGAAAATATCGTGCTGCCTTTAACGTTAGATAATGTCCCTTTGAAAGAAATGGACGAGAAGCTCGATAACATTTCAACAAAACTTGGAATTGATCATATTTTGGACAAGCGTATTTTTGAAGTTTCTGGAGGACAAGCACAACGTACCGCAGTAGCACGTGCTGTTATTCATCACCCCTCACTTCTACTTGCGGATGAACCGACAGGAAACTTAGATTCGAAAGCGGCAATTGATGTAATGGAATTATTTACAAAATTAAATAAAGAAGAAGATGCAACAATTTTAATGGTTACTCACGATCCGTTTGCAGCAAGTTATTGTAACCGAGTTATTTTCATTAAAGATGGTGGGCTTTACAATGAATTACACCGCGGATTATATCGCGAGAAGTTTTATCAAGAAATATTAGATGTTTTAGCATTATTAGGAGGAAGACGTGGATGACATTTTGGCAATTTGCATTTAAAAATGTCTCGCGTAATTCGAAAGCATATTTCGCCTATTTTGTAAGTAGTGCATTTTCTATTATGGTTTTCTTTTCATTTACTGTATACGCGTATCACCCGCGGTTACAAATTATGAATAAATTGCAGGAACAAGATCCGCTCATGAACTTAGCTGGCATGGCACAGTTTGTTATCGTTTTGTTCTCGTTCTTCTTTCTCTTATATTCTATCGGGACATTTTTAAATGTCCGAAAACAACAATTTGGCGTTTTAACTGTTCTCGGTATATCTCAAAAACAATTAAAACGGCTTTTGTTTATTGAAAATATGATCATTGGAACGCTCGCTATCTTTGCAGGTATTCAAGGCGGGCTTGTGTTTTCTAACTTTTTCTTACTTGTTACTTCTAAATTAACAAATGCAAAAGGCCTCTATTTATATTGGCCAACACAAGCCATTATCGTTACAACAGTAATTTTTATTATTTTATTTTTCATCGTTTCTACATTTACACCGATGTTCATTCGTACTCGTAAAACAACTCGATTAATTAAAAATAATAAAAATGAAAAAGACGAAAAAAGGCCGTCTATACTCATTTCATTATTTGCCTTAAGTTGTTTAGGGCTGTGCTATTATATTGCCGGTTATCCGCAAAGCTATATAACAGAAAAAAATTTACAAAACGGCTCTGTATACCTTATTATGTTATCTATTTTACCGCTCGTAGTAGTCGGGACATATTTATTCTTTTCACAAACATTTCTTCTCTTTATTTTTATTTTAAAAAAGCGGAGAAAGTTTTATATGAAACAAATAAACATGTTATGGATTTCAGATTTAGCTAGCCGTACGCGTAGTAATATTAATGTGCTCTTTATCGTTTCTATGTTGTCAGCACTTGCATTTACAATTATTATTGGGTTGTTTGCTGCTAATAATAATACGAAAGCATCGACATTAGAACGATATCCTTTCCCCTTCACATATACGTCCAAAGGTGAAAATCCCTTTGAACAAAAGCACATTGCTACAATTGAAACAGAGCTTACAAATGCTAATTTTCAATACAATAAGCATAAGGTTACAATGTTACAAGATACAGCTTTAAACAAAGACATTACTCTTATGAAAATGAGTGAATATAACACACTTGCGAAACAATTAAAGAGGCCGGAAATAACCCTTGATTCTACACAAGTTTATATTATTTCTCGGTACTCGCCAGAACTCTTAAATCTTGTATCAAATCCATTTGCAAAACAAAATACAATTACACTCGGATCTAATAAAAAGGAATTTCATATTAAGGGATTTATTAATAAAGGGATCGGACCAGTCTTTGCATTCCCACATATAATTGTTGTACAAGATTATGTATTTGATAATATGATTCCTCATATTGAAACGACCATAGTTTATAACTACTTCGTTGAGAACTGGGAAGATGCAATTGTTCCGACGAAAAATATGTTAAAACATATTTGGAATGATACGGATAGCTTCCGTGAGGCATATAAAAATACAGACATCCCATTTGCTATTTATACAGCTGCTGATGATCTAAACTACAGTAAAGGAAATTCAATTGCTACTTTCTTTATTTGGACATTTCTCGGCTTTATTTTCTTTATCGGGGCAGCAAGTGTTTTATACTTCCGTATGTATAACGACTTAACGACTGAAAAACAAAAGTACATTACGATTACAAAACTCGGCTTAACAGAATCAGAAATGTTTCGTTCTGCAACGATTCAATTAGGAATTTTATTTTTCATTCCTTATATCGTTGCTGGTATTCATACAATATTTGCGATTAAGTTTTTACAAAGCATGTTTTCTTTCTCTTTATTAAAAGAATTAATCATTATACTTACGTTATTCGGGATTATCGAGATTATTTTCTTCTTCTTAATCCGCTCCCTGTACATTAATAAATTATCACAGCATATAAAAATATGAATAAAATAGCCTTGTGCAATATGCACAAGGCTATTTTCAATAGTTTTTAAATAATTAGCAGCAGTATCCACCATAGCCGCCGCCATAGCCACCATAACCGCCGTAACCACAAGAACCGCCGCCTCCGCCGAAGCAGCTAGCACCGATAATGATTAATAAAATAAACAATACGATTAGAAGCGCAAAACCGCCTCCGCAGCCACGTCTACGGTCGCAATCATCATGTCTGTGTTCACACTTTTCGCTCATTACTCTATTCCTCCTTTAGTATCATTCACAACAAGTTCACCTTGCTCTAAATGAGGGGATTCCATTTATATTATGTTTTCAGGGCAAATAGGAAGCTTGGCATTCCTAAAAACGGGCTTGTTTTGAGAAATGGGCTGCAAAAGAAAAAGAAGATACCTTTAATTAGGTACCTTCTTTCTTTTAGTAAATATGTTCAGTTAAAGTGAAAATTAATACGTATATATCCATTCCCTATCTCTCTTGATACGGATTATTTTCATAAAAAAAGAGGGAGTATTCTCCTCCCTCTTCACTTTCTATATATCATAATTAACTACATAATGCTGCATTTCCGTATTGTAGTAGCCTTCACTATATTCAATTACTTCGCCAACTTCATCGTAAGAATAGCGCATACGTTTTAATAATGCTGTCCCCTCTTTTTCACCTAAATATTCCGCAACGAAACTAGGTGCAAATCCAACAGCGAATTCATCTCTGAAGTTTTCTAAATGTATACCTCGGTCCTCGACTAAATCATAAAGCGATTGTAAATCAAAGTCCGATAAGTCTGTACTTGCCATTCGAGCTGAAAAATAGTGTGTATAATGAATGTACGGGGCATCATTTAAAGCGTATAGACGCTCGATTCTGAAACTCTCTTTGCCAAATAAACGAAATGGTACTGATCCCTCTTCATTATGTACTACTTCTGCCTTTAACAATTTCTTTTGTACTTTATATCCTTCTTCCACTAACACTTCAGTAAATTTCTTACCCTTTGAAAGCTTTGTCGCAGAAGTATTACGAATTACCTTCGTTCCTTTACCGCTTTTCTTTTCTAAATATCCTTCTTGAGCGAGTTCTTTAATTGCGTTTCGCACTGTAATTTTACTCACTTTGAACTCTTCTTCTAATTGTGGTTCAGAAGGAATATTTGTATGGATGGCATAAACACCATGTAATATTCGATCCCGAATAATATTTTTAATTTGTAAATATAATGGTCCTTTTTTTCTCGTTACATTCACCGTTACACCCACTACCTTTCTACATCACCTACTGATGCCGTCATTGCCCGAAGTATATCTTTCTCTGATGACATTGGCGTATCACCGACGATTGTATGTGCAAGCATTCCAGCTGCTGACGCAAATGAAACAGCTTTCTCTGGTGCAAACTCTTCTATCTCGCCATGAATAATTCCGCTCGTATAAGCATCTCCAGCACCTATTCTATCATATACAGAAAACGTAAGTGTTTTTGCAAAAGTGAACGTCCCATCTTTACATATGAATCCGCGAAGTGAGTGTGTATTATCGCTATTAATAGAACGATGTGTACCAGCAATTGTAGCGATATGATACATTTCAGCTACCTTTGGAATGAGATCCGTCAGCTGCGCTTCTCGCTCCGTCTCTTCTGTTTTCCTTCCAAGAACGAACATTGCATCTTTTTCATTCATCATAACGATATCAGCAAGGTCCAGCATTTCTTCATAATGTGGTTTCGCCTGTTCATATCCGTCTTCTCCCCAAAGCGATGGACGATAATTGCAATCAAAAACGACAGTACCTCCGTTTTCTTTAACTGCTCTCGCTAAAGATTTCATATGATGGCGCACCGTATCATTCATCGCAAGTGTAATCCCGCAAAAATGAACGACATCAATTTCCTTCGCGATTTCTTCAAATTGGTACATCTCTTCAGATGCTGTGTTGAAACTACTTTCTAAACGATTGGAATACGTAACGCGGCTTGCACGTGCGCCAAATCCATTTTCTAAAAAGTACATGCCAACATATTTACCGCCCCTTGAAATAAACGGTGCCTGAATGCCTAACTTTTGAATATGCGATACCGCAGCATCTCCAACCGAGTTTTCCGGTAAAGTTGAAACAAGAAACCCTTCATGCCCTAAATGAGAAAGGGCCGCTGCAACGTTCACGCCTGTACCTGAAAAAGAATAATTTAGCGTATTAGCTTGCGACAACAATTCATATCCTGGTACTTGCAGGCGCATCATTACTTCGCCGAACGCTGCAATTTTCTTACGCATATTGATCAACTAACTTCTTCACTACCGCTAATAGTTCGCGAACATCTTCTACTTTCGTATTGCCAGTTTCTTTATCAATAATAGAAGAGTACACATGCGGGATAACTTGCTCTACGTTTGCTTCAAGCGCAATACGTACAATTGTTTCAAAGTTCTCTTTATCAATTCCGCCTGTTGGCTCTAATGCGAATCCTTCTTCCGCACAAGCTTTCGCAACTGCGCGATATTCTTCTTCGTGAGCCAAACCTTTCATCGGGAAGTATTTCAATGAATTTCCGCCCATATCACGTACAAGTGCGATCGCTGTTTTAATTGGAACGATCGCCTTTTCTTCTCCAGCCGCACTTATTGGACCAGTAGAAATATTTACGTAACCTACTTTTCCTGTTGGTGATACTAAACTATTAATCCAGCTATCTTTTCCGCCAAGATTTGCGCGCGTTGCTCCAACTGAAGGGAACACTTGGTTAATATGACTACCAGGATAATGCTTCGCAATTTCAGCTACAACCGCCGCTTGACGATTATCTCCAGCACCTAGTCCGATTGATACCGCGTCATCAATTTCTTTTCCGTATGCTTTCATCGCTGTAACTGCTTCTTCTACTGTTGGATAATCTTTTGATAAAACGCCGACTACTACATAACCTTCTGCTGCTTCAAAAATGTCTTTCGCATTTCGGATATTGTTCGCTAATACATTTAATGCTACGCGGCCTTTATAAAAACGTTTTTGAATGTTTGTCATTTTAGTTTCCCCCTACAATTTCTCTCATTTTTTCTTCAATCACATGTATATCATCACTTTGAAGTTGACGTGGATCGATATCAAAGAACCCTTGTCTTACTCCGTAATCACGTGTGTAAATTGCGATTTCCCCTTCGCGTAACGCGGTCACAACATCTTTTGCAGTTTTATTTAATTCGTTCTCGTTAATATGAATACGCGCTCTAAAGATCGATCTTCCAGCTTCATCTTGAACGATTGTTACATTTACACCGTTTAACTCTTTCAGCGGCATAAGTACTTGTAACAATTCTTTTTCTTGTTCACTCTTATCTTCTTTCACTCCGTATTCATCCAGTGCTTGAAGTAAACCGAAAGTCGTCTCTTTCCCAACTTTCATACTTCTTCCGATGCAATGTAATTGTACTTTCAGCCATTCAATATATTTTCGTTTACCGCCGACAATACCCGAAGTAGGACCTTCAATCGCCTTTGAACCGCTATAAATTGCTAGATCTGAATACTTCACATATTTTTGAATGTCTTCTTCAGCTGCCGCATCAACGATAAGTGGTACATTATTTCGCTGTGCAACTTCCCATGCTTCTTCAACAGAAATCATATTTTTTTGCACTGCATGATGGGATTTTACATACAGAATAGCTGCTGTATTTTCACCAATCGCATCTTCAATATGCTCTGCTTTCCCTTCATTTGCGTAACCTACTTCAACGAGCTTACCGCCGCCTAAATAAATCATCGTTTCAACAGGAGCACCGTATTGAACGTTATGACCTTTCAGCATGATCACTTCATTTTTCGCAATAACCTCTTGATGAAGCCGTTCACTTTTACGACGATTTCCTCCTGTCACAATACCAGCGATAGAAAGCGCAATTCCGCTCGATGCTGAGTTCACAACAACTGCTGCCTCTGAATCTAGAATGCTAGCAATATGGTCTCCTGCTTTATCTACTAAATCTGCAATCTCTACATAATTTTGTCCGCCATGTTTCATCGCATCCATGACTGTATTTGTCGGAGCCGATACACCTAAAATACTCATTCTACCGCTCGCATTAATTACACGTTTTAATCCATACTTAGCATTCAATGAATGACCCATTGATTACAACCCCTTTCGTATCAATTCTTCTTTCAGCAATGCGCTGATCCCCTTCTGAATCAATTAACGTAATCGGTTCATCTTTAACCGTAAACAAAGTTAAGTTCGCAATATCCCCTTCTTGAATGCGGCCAAGCTCTGGTTTTTTCAGCCACTCTGCCGCATTTTTCGTAACCGCATCAATCACTTCTTCAAGTGTGTAACCTAAGTAAAGGAATTTCGAAAGAACGTTAGCCATACTATAAACTGGACCGTGTATACGATTCTTCCGGTAAATATCTGTACTAATTGTATTAAGAGCAATGCCGTGACGCTTCGCTGCTTCTGCTACTTTAAAAGAAAAGCTAGCATTGCCATGCCCAACATCTAAGTGAACACCGCGATTCACTGCATCGATTAACACAGGTAGCGGTTTGCCTTCTTCATCAAATAAATTATTTTCTTTCCCGTTTAAGTAATGTGTAATCACATCATCTTTTTCTAAAAGAGGTACAACTTCCTCTATACGTGGAGGCGCTGAACCGATATGTACCATAATCGGTAATGATGTTTCGCGAGATAACGAGCGAGCCACGTGCAGCGGTTCAATTCCGCTATCACAAACGACACTTTTACTCATTCTCGCTTTTAACCCAACGATTACATCTTTATACTTTTCTACTGCATCTATTACTTTCTCTTTATCTATCCATTCCATATTGGATAATTCATCAATTCGTTTCAAACCGATGCGAGAAATATTTAAAAAGGCAAATAAATTCGTTTTTGCCTGCTCTCTACTTAACACTAAATCCGCAATGCGATCAGCTCCGCAGCTTCCCGCATCAACAATTGTCGTTACCCCTTGCTTAACGCCAATTTCATCCACCTCATCGCCATACGGATCAAACTCTGGAAAAGCATGAACGTGCAAATCAATCCATCCACTCGATACGTAAGTACCTGCGTAATCAAGAACCTTTCCACCTTCGCCAGCACCAGCTTTCGTCACCTGTGCGATTTTATTATTTTCAACTACAATGTCAATCTCTTCCCCGTTCACACGTTTCACATTACGTAGCACGAATCGTTCTGTCATTGTATTTCCACCCTTTTCTATAAGAAGCCATAAGAATACGCTTACATTAAAGTTTCATTTTATATCTCTTTCACATATTTAGAGTATCACGAAAAAAAAGAAAAGTAAATATAACGTTATAATGTTTAATGGTAAATAAAAAAACAATCCACACAATGTTGATAGTACAGGAGATTATATCAATGATTCGACAAGGAATATCGATTTACCGACAAAAAACGGCAATCTATTTCTTATATGCCAAAAGACTGACCCAAAACGGACCAGCCTTTTTCTCTATTCTTGAACCGTCACAATAACCCCGTCCATATTGTTCCCCGAAATTTCATATTGCTTATTTACTGGAACATTCACGTTCATACGATCTGAAACTTTATAATAAGAAACCGTATATTTCTTACCTTCAACCTCAGTTGAAACTTCTTTTTCCTCTTTTAAAAAGTCCAAATATTCCTCTAACGTAATCTTCTTTTTTTGCATAATTGCGCTATGTGGTAAGCCTACATAACGGATGTGCCACGGCTCGTATTGAATACCTGTAATATTACTTTTATTTTTCGGATAACGTAACACAAATCCGTGTTTCCATACGTTCTCTTCAATCCATTTTCCTTCAGGAGCTTTCTCCATTTTCTTTTGAGTAGACCCAACGTCCAGTGATAATCCTAAATTATGTTCACTGTATCCTGCTGGGAGTGCATAATCAGATCCCATTTCTTTATATAATTTACTTTGTTCTTTAAAATCTCGATACCCGCTATTCATTAAGAAATGTTGTACTCCATCTTTTCCAGCTGCATCGACAACGTTCAAAAACTTACTCACAACATCCTTTGATAAGCGAAGATTCCTATCAAATATCACATAACCTCTTACTAATTCACTATTGTGATTTACATTTATAATGTCGGACCTAATACTATCTTTTTTAACTGGGTAATCTTTATTAACTAATAATAGATTTCCCTTATAAATCTCTTCTTTTGTAACCTCTACCTTTTCAATATTCGCCGATTTTACCTTATTATCTTTTTCTGCAATTTTAACATCGATATCCTTTTGAAATAATGGTGATATATAAAAGCCTACACAGACTGTACATAATATAAAAAGAGAAATAAATACCCACTTTTTCATTTCTAGTTCCTCCTTAACGTAACTTACGTATAGAATAGAAAAAACTATTAAAATAAAAAGTGGGGTAAAGTTTAAATTTTTATTAAATCGCCTGATTCTCTTCTTTTGGTAATCTCACTTCAAATATCGTTCTAATTACATTACTTTCAGCAGAAATGGTACCGTTATGCTGCTCGACAATATTTTTCGCAATAAATAACCCAAGGCCTGTACTACCTTGCTGCTCTGATCTTGCCTTATCACCTGTATAAAACATATCAAAAAGATACGGTAAATCTTCTTCTGGAATGCTATCTCCGTAATTTATAATTTGTACAACTACCTCTTCACGATCAATATATCCGTTCACATCAACAAACTTTCCATCATACCCATAGCGAATTGCATTCGTTAAAAGATTTTCAAATACTCGTGCTAATAATTTTCCGTCACCATTAATAGGTAAATGCGGATTCATATTCAATCTCGCCTCTAAATCCTTTTTTTCTAATAACGGATACAATTCTTCCTCTAACTGTATAAGTAATTCACTTATATCAATTGGTCTTTTTTCAATTTGCAACATGCCATAATTCATTCTCGTTATTTCAAATAATTCATCAATTAAGCTTTCAAGCCTTTCCGATTTCGTAAAAGCAATTGTGGAAAAGTGTTTAATTTGTTCCTTCGTCAAATTCTCATCTTTAAGAATTAAATCTAAATAACCTAAAACAGATGTTAATGGCGTTCTTAAATCATGAGCTAAGTTAACAATGAGCTGATCCTTACTACTTTCCGCAAAATCTCCTCGTTCAACTGCTTCTTTTAATTTCTCACTCGCTACATTCATTTCGCGGGCGATATATCCAAACTCATCATTTGATGAAACGCGAACTTGATTTGTAAAATCTCCGTTCGCCAAATGATGAATCCCGTTTGAAATCTCATCAAAATACTTTAAATACGGCCTAGTAAGGAAGAAGAAAAACATAATGGACAGAGGGATGAAGATAATTAAAAAGAAATTAATATCCCCAATTTGTCTTACCATTGAACGCAATTGAGCTAAAGGATCCTCATAACGAACTACTAATTTATAATAGATCCGTAATCCTTCATAAAGTAAATACGTTACGCCAGCAGCTAATATCATACTTAACGCAAATAGCATAACCATCTTCGATCGAAAGCTTCTCATCTTTTTAGCCATTGAAAGTATACCCTACTCCCCACACTGTTTTTATTAACTTATTCTTTCTTTTATCTTCTCCAAGTTTTTTCCGCAAAGTACGGATATGTACCATAACTGTATTTCCACTTTCGTAATACCCTTCAGCCCACACTTGCTGAAAAATATTTTCCACACTGTACACTTTCTTCGGATGACTTGCTAATAAATATAAAATATCAAATTCTTTTGGTGTTAATTCAATTGGCTCTCCGTACACATTTACTGTTCTTCGCTCAGGATCAATAGCGACTCCGCCAATTTCTAAAGCAGATTTATTCTCCGCTACTTTCGGTTGATTTAACGTAAGAAATCGGCGTAATTGTGCATTTACACGTGCGACTAATTCAATCGGTGTGAAAGGCTTCGTCATATAATCATCTGCGCCTAGCACAAGACCTGTCACCTTATCAAAATCAGATGTTTTCGCACTTAAGAAAATGATTGGCATGTGGTGCTTGCCGCGAATCTGCCTCGTCACTTCATATCCATCCATTTTCGGCATCATAATATCTAAAACCACTAAGTCGATTGGTTGAGTTTGAATAATATGCATGGCTTCTTCTCCATCAGCTGCTTTAACGACGTGGTAACCCTCTTTTTCTAAATGTATCTCAATTAAATCAGCAATTTCCGCTTCATCATCAGCTATTAAAATTGAAATGTGCTTCATTTTAGTCCCCCTACCTCATTCCGTTTTCATACGCTCGATTATACTGTGATAGTAAATGAAATTATATCGGCGATTTTCCAAATATATCGACCACAACTTGAATTATATCGGCGATTTTTCAATTATATCGACCGTAACTCGAATTATATCAGCGATTTTTCAATTATATCGACTTACCGACAATTAACGACAAAATCCTCCCGCTATTTGCGGGCATCCTGATTAAAGGTTCAATTTACCTCTCCAAAACAATCCGCTGCTTCGTGATTTCCGCCAATCTTCCGCGGTCTACTTCATACTCAGCTTCAACGCTTTGCGGTACAATTACTTTCCCGCCCTCAAGCATCACTTCCGGCGAAATAATATCCCTCTCCCAATGCCTATTAGAAGCAGATATATCTCCAGGAATCGTAAAGTTCGGCAATGAAGCAAGCGCAACGTTTTGCGCTCGTGAAATCCCCATTTCCACCATACCGCCGCACCAAACCGGGATATTATGCTCCATACAATAATTATGGATTTGAATGGATTCTGTTAATCCGCCCACTCGCCCCGGTTTAATATTAACGATTTGGCAACTGCCAAGCGTAATCGCAACACGTGCGTCTTCTAAACTATGGATGCTTTCATCTAAACAAATCGGTGTTTCAATTTTCTTTTGCAACTGTGCATGATCAAGAAAATCATAATCCGCTAACGGTTGTTCAATCATCATAAGTTGGAATTCATCTAGTCGTTTCAACTTCTCCGTATCCGCTAATGTATAAGCTGAATTTGCATCAGCCATTAACGGGATATGCGGAAACTCTTTGCGAATTTCTTTCAGTAATTCGTAATCATGTTCTGGCTTTATTTTCACTTTAAAGCGCTCGTATCCTTCTTGCGCGTACTTCTCGAGTTGTTTTAACATAACCGGAATCGTATTGATCCCAATCACAACGCCGACTTCAATTTCAGTCCTAGTTCCACCAAGTAATGTCGCTAATGACTGCTTTTGACGCTTCGCATATAAATCCCAAACAGCACCTTCAATTCCGGCCTTTGCCATTCGGTTTCTCTTTATATGTTGGAACAAAGACGGTACTTCATTCGGATGAGAGATTTCAGCTTTCAATAAATCTGATAATAAAAAATCCTGAAGTACATGTAGCGCTGTCTTCACCGTTTCTTCCGTATACCAAGGCTCAGAAAACGCAACGACTTCCCCAAAACCAACATATCCATCCGTATCTTCTAATTCAATGACGATACTTTCACGTTTTTCGTAAGTTCCGTAACTTGCGGTAAATGGGATAACGAGCGGCATTTCCGTTATATAAAGTGTTGCCTTTTTTATTTCCACCTACATCTCCTCCACTAATTGTCTTAACTCTCGTCTTAACAATTTCTTCGAAGCATTTCGTGGTAATTCCTCTAAGAAACACGCTTTCTTCGGCACTTTATATTTCGCTAATTTCTCTTCGCAAAAACGAAGAATTTCTTCTTCTGTTACCGCCCCGCTTTTTACAACAAAAGCAGCTGGTACTTGGCCCCAACTTTCGTCCTTCATACCGACAACACCCGCTTCCACTACCGCTGGATGAGAGAGCAATACTTCTTCAATTTGAGCTGGATATATATTTTCCCCGCCAGAAATAATTAAATCACTGCGGCGATCTAATACGTATAAAAATCCTTCCTCATCTAAATAACCGAGGTCGCCAGTATGAAGCCAACCATTTCTGATCGCCTCACGCGTCGCATCTTCACGGTTAAAGTAGCCACCTGTTACGTTCGGTCCTTTTACAACAATTTCACCTTCAGCACGGGGCGGCACTACTACGCCGTCTTTTTCAATACGAAGTTGGCATTGAAATAGAGGTTTTCCAGCTGATCCTACTTTCGTTAACATATAATCTGCTGATAACGTACAAATTTGCGACGACGTTTCTGTCATACCGTACGTTTGATACACAGGAATTCCTTTTTCCACACACGTTTCTAATAACGGCTTCGGCGCTGGTCCTCCGCCAAGTAACATGCATCGTAAAGAAGATGGATATGTTACTTCTCCAAGTCGTTCTAATAAATCTGTTAGCATTTTAGAAACGACAGAAATAATCGTAACGCCTCTCGTTTGAAGTGCTTTATGAATAAAATTAGCATCATATTTCGGAACGAGTAAAATGCGCATACCATACATAATATTTTTCATTAAAAGAGATAGCCCGCCAACATGGAACATTGGCATACAAGCTAACCAACAATCATCTTCGCGAAGCCCTAAATTAAGCGCGGAACCGACTGCACTTGCCCAGTGATTACCGTACGTTAAAATAACGCCTTTCGGTTTCCCTGTCGTCCCTGACGTATAAATAATTGTCATCGCTTCTTCTAAAGAGAATTCTTCTTGTATAGATGCTTCCGCCTTCGGTCCATTCATCACTTCAGCAAATGAATATACGGGAACATCCTTAGCCCCAAAATCTTGATCCGTCACTAAACAAACAACTTCAGCATCATCCATTTGCCAAAGTAGCTCTTCTCTTGAAAGACGCGTATTTAAAAGCACAGCTACTGCACCTACGTAAGATAAGGCGTGAATAACTGTAATCATCTCCATACCATTTTTCATCAGAACAGCCACCTTTTGCGCCCGCTTCACTCCTACATGTGAAAGTTGTTCACAAACAGATACTACTTTTTCATGCAGCTGCATAAAAGTAACCTTTTCATCCTCTATTTCAATTGCAGTGCGATCTGGTGTTAAAAATGCACGTTGCATTAACCAATTCGGCATCGTCTCCATTATTCATTCTCCTTTCATGAAAGAAAGAGACTTGATATGAAATCAAGTCTCTTAGTTGTTTTGTTTCCGGTTTGATCTTCGGCTACAGCGGCTAGAACAGTCGGTCGTTTCACGCCTTCCTACGAGGCAAAAAGCGCCTCTACGTCAGGAGTTCCAACGCCCTCTTGTTCTAAGCGAGCCGCTTCCGCTTTTGATCACGGGAAACGAGGGAATTGACCGAAGTCCGGAGTACGTTTTTCTTTGAACGCGTCGCGGCCTTCTTTTGCTTCGTCAGTTGTGTAGTACAATAACGTTGCGTCTCCAGCTAGTTGTTGAATACCAGCTAAACCGTCTGTGTCTGCGTTGAATGCAGCTTTTAGGAAACGAAGTGCCATTGGGCTGTTTGCTAAAATTTCTTGTGACCATTGTACTGTTTCTGCTTCAAGTTGCTCTAATGGTACAACTGTGTTTACTAAGCCCATATCAAGCGCTTCTTGTGCACTATATTGACGGCATAGGTACCAAATTTCACGAGCTTTCTTATGGCCTACCATACGAGCTAAATAACCAGCTCCGTATCCACCATCAAAGCTTCCTACTTTAGGACCTGTTTGTCCGAATACAGCGTTGTCTGCAGCGATTGTTAAGTCACATACGATATGAAGTACGTGTCCACCACCGATTGCATAACCTGCTACCATTGCGATAACTGGTTTAGGGATTGCGCGAATTAGACGTTGTAAGTCCAATACGTTTAAACGTGGGATTTGGTCGTCACCTACATATCCACCATGACCGCGAACTTTTTGGTCGCCGCCAGAACAGAATGCACGTCCACCTTCACCTGTTAAAATGATAACGCCAACATTTGCATCATCACGAGCGTGCGCAAAAGCATTGATTAACTCCATTACCGTTTTAGGACGGAATGCATTATGTACTTCAGGGCGGTTAATCGAAATCTTTGCGATGCCATTGTATGTTGAATAAATAATATCTTCGTAATTGCCTTCTTTTACCCATTCAATAGTCATTACTATTACCTCCTTTTATATTTCTGATCTCCTCTATAAGTGCAACTTCCTTCTTGCTGAAAAAAGCATCACTGCATAGTTTTTAGAAATCCCTTTACTATTGTATCAAACTTTTCCGGTTGTTCCACATGAATTGCATGGCCAGCACCATCAATTTTGACAAATTTCGCGCGAGGGATGCATTTTTCTATGTTTTTTAATAGGCGAAAGAACTTTTCATCGCTTTCTCCATTCAGTAAAAGGACAGGCATTTTTAAGTTTTGCAATTCGTTCCACCATGAAGGCTGAGCCCCTGTTCCCATGCCGCGAAGACTATTTGCAAGTCCTTTTGGATTATTAGCAAGTCGTTCTTTTCGCACCGCTTCTTTTACGTTTTGCGCTAAACGTTGTTGCGTTTCAAATAGCGGAATATTTTCCCACATCGATACAAAATTTCGGATGCCTTCTTGCTCGATTTTATCGGCAAGTCGTTCATCTTTTTCCTTGCGTTCTTTTCGCTCTTCCTCACTCTCAAGTCCAGCTGTACAGTTTTCTAAAAGAATAGAACGCACATATCCTGGATATAAGCATGCCATCGTAATCGCAAGTCTACCACCCATTGAATAGCCAAGTACATGTGCATTTTCAATATGAAGATGATCCAGTAGTTCCTTCATGTGCAGCGCCACATTTTGAATATCATAATGCGTCACCTCTTCAGGACTTTCCGTTTTCCCGTGTCCAACAATGTCTACTAGAATGACTTGAAACTGCTCGCTCCAAGAAGGAATAAAGGAACGCCACGTTTCCATGCTTCCCGTAAAACCATGAAGAAGTAGAAGTGGTTCCCCGCTTCCGGCTACTTCATATTCATACGATACACCTTGCAATGTTACTTTCATTTTGATTCACCTTGCAAAGATGTAGTAATAACGTCCATTGTTTTTACCCATAATTCACGATGTAATTTCAAGTTTTCTTCGCGATTCGTACAAATTTCCACAACGTGTAATCCTTTCGTTGTCGTTCCAGTTTGTACTTCTTCTCGGAAGTTTTCCCATCCATCCACACGGCTAAATGAGCCACCATACATTTTGACAACATGCTCGTAATCAAGCCCAATTGGTGTTCCAAATAATGATTCGAAATGTTCCTTTTTCTCGTATTGTGGTAAGAATGAGAAAATACCTCCACCATCATTATTTACAACAACAATCGTTATATTTAATTCATGTAATTTTGCAGCTAATAATCCGTTTAAATCGTGATAAAATGATAAATCACCGATTACTAATACGAGCGGATCACAAATAATACTCGCTCCTAAAGCAGTTGAAATAATTCCATCAATACCATTTACACCGCGGTTCGCCATTACTTGAATGTTTTTATCCGATGTGAAGAAAAATGAATCTGTATCGCGAATTGGCATACTATTACTCGCAAATAACGTTGCCCCTTTTGGTAATACACGTACAATATCCGTAATTACTTTTCCTTCAAATGCTGTTTCATATGTTTCCATCTCATGAAGTGTTTCTCTCGTTTTCTCGTTTATATGTTTCCACATTCCGAACCAATCATTCTTTTTCATAACTGGCATTTTCTCTAGTAATGCTCTGCAAAATTCAATGTCACTTGCTTGTACCACTTCTGTCGCAACAACAGCCGGATCTCTCCATTGTCCGGATTCATCAACAACGATATGAACTGCCTTCGTTTGCTTCTTTATGAACTGCGTTAATGCTTTAGAAACAGGCATTCCACCGAAACGAATTACAACATCTGGCTTCCACGTTTCTTTTAACAATTCATTTCGTAAAAATGTATCATAACAATCTATAATCATCGTTTTATCATGATTACCACTACGGAGGTTAGAAAGTGGATCCGCTAATATTGGATACCCTGTTTTCTCAGCTACTTTCATAACAACTTCTGTGATTTCTGGATGACTGCCGTCTCCACAAATAATAAGCCCCTTTTCCATATTTGAAAGGCGCCCTACAAGAGAATTTACATATTCACTCGGCATCGTCACATTTCCTTGCTGAACTACTCCTGTATATTCACCACGCCCTTTATCCCATAAGCTTTCTAATGAAAAATCTGGGATTAACGGCTCGCGAAGCGGAAAATTGAGATGGATAGGTCCTTGCGGTGCTAGAAGTGCGCTTGCTATCGCACGCTGTGTCGTCATACGAGCGTAATGATACATCGTTTCGCTCGCCTCCGGAAGTGCCATCTCCATAAATTGCTTCACAAAAGTACCGTATAAATTAAATTGATTCATCGCCTGTGGTGCACCCACATCTCGTAATTCATGCGGTCTATCCGCCGTTAATACGATAAGCGGCACTCGTGAATGAAACGCTTCACATACAGCTGGATAATAGTTCGCAGCTGCCGTCCCTGACGTACATAATAGTGCAACAGGACGTTTTTTTGCTTTCGCAATACCAAGCGCAAAGAATCCTGCTGATCTTTCGTCTACATGTAAATATGTTTTTATTCCTTCATGTTGTTCCATTAGTAAGGCAATCGGCGTTGACCGTGAGCCTGGACTAATAACAACATCACATACATTTAGACGCGTCAGTTCGTCCACGAACGCGCCTAAATAATATGATAATGCTTCTATATGATTGTTCATTTCATTAATTCCTCCAAAGCACCAAGCATCGGTCTAAACTTCAAACTTGTTTCTTCATATTCAAGCTGCGCTACTGAATCAATTACGATACCACAGCCGGCAAATAAGGATGCTTTCTCGCCGTTTAATAATCCGCAACGAAGTGCAACCGCAAATTCACCATTTCCTTCATCATCTATAAAGCCAATTGGGGCACCATATAATCCTCTATCTAAAAGCTCTACATCACGGATTAATTTCAACGCCTCATGACGAGGTGTACCACCAAGAGCTGGCGTTGGATGTAATTCTTCTACCATCGCTAAAAGACTTGCATCGCCTTTTGCTTCTACTGGCGTATATAAATGGATTAAATTTTTCGTCGTTAATAAGCCCGGGCTCTCCGGAATATTAACAGATTCGCAATGCTCACTTAGCACACCTCGAATCATGTTAACTACATAACCGTGTTCAGCCAAATTCTTTTCATCATGAAGAAGCGTCTCACCATTTTGTTTACTTTCTTCTATAGAATTGCCATGACCAATTGAACCAGCAAGGCACATCGATGTAAACTTCTCGCCTTCTTTTCGAATCAATCGCTCAGGTGTCGCCCCTAAGAAGCATGCTCCTTTATAATCAAAAGAAAATACGTAACAATCCGGTTGCCCAATGCGAAGCGCTTCTAAAACAAGAACGGAATCAATATGCTGATCCATCGTTAATTTTAGCTCCCTTGCTAATACAACCTTCTGCACGTTCCCTTGCTTCATTTCATCCTGAACTTTTCCAATCGCATTCATCCAGCCCTTCGGATCAACTTCTACTTTAGAAGTAACTGTTAATTTTGATCCTTCTAGTGCACATTTACTCTCTTGTAAAATTCTCTCTTCTACAGAAATAATTTCGTTATAAAGAGTTTCTGCACAATCTTCAGCTGAAACGAACTGATTAATGGTTAACCACGCTTTTTCATTTTTTACAGTTAATAAAAATGCTGGTAGTGAAAATGTGGTATCATCAAATTCTTTCCAAAGATTCGTTTTTTCTTTTTCTTGGTCAAATGAAAATCCACCAAATAAAAGAGGACCTGTTCCAAATTCATATCCTTCTCTTTGTACAAATGCTTTCTCTTTCACTTTATCCCACTCGTCACGAGCAGTTTGAAAGCGTTTGTGAGAAGAATTTGCTATAGTGAAAACAGAGCCAATTCCAGCAAATATTACATGCTGAGCTGGGTCTGCAAAATAACATCTATTTTCGAATGAGACCCTTTTTCCTGCTGCATAAAACAGAAGTGGATCCACCCAATCTATTTGTTTTACAAAACTAACTAATGTTTTTTCATCAGTCGCACGCTTAATAGCTGTAACAAGAACTTCTTGTAAGCCTTTTTGTTTCGTTTGAATCACAATTGTCTCCCCCCTATGGGCGAAAAATAGTCATAATTACGCTTGATTTTAAGATACACCTCAAAGGAAAGGCCTGTCAACGTTTAGCATTTCTGAGAAATTCACCTTCTCTTCCTAGAAAATAAACGTTGACACTAAATGATGCTTTTTCTACACTTAATTGTGTACAATATGTGACCAAGGAGGGTTCAACATGGAAATGAACGTCGAAACGAATTCCTCTCCTACAGCGCAAAAGCCAAGTAAACAAACCGGCTGGCGCATTTGGTGGAGTTTATTACGTCCCCATACATTAACAGCAGCTTTCGTTCCTGTTTTCATCGGAACAGCTTATGCAATGCAGGTCGGAGGTATAAATCAAATACATCTTCCTCTTTTCTTTATGATGCTTCTTGCTTGCCTTCTCATTCAAGCAGCAACGAACATGTTTAATGAATACTTTGATTATAAAAGAGGACTCGATCATGAAGGTTCAGTTGGAATCGGCGGTGCTATCGTCCGCGATGGCATTAAACCAAAAACCGTGCTTAACTTAGCATTCGGATTTTTAGGCATCGCAACGCTATTAGGTGTTTATATTTGTATGAACTCTAGCTGGTGGCTTGCTGCAATCGGTCTTGTTTGTATGGCCGTTGCTTACCTTTACACTGGCGGCCCCATTCCAATTGCATATACACCATTTGGAGAGCTAACAGCAGGATTATTTATGGGTGTCATTATTATTGGTATTTCATTCTTTATCCAAACAGGGGCAGTAACATCAGAAGTGATTTTATTATCTATTCCAAGCTCCATTTTAATTGGTGCAATTTTACTATCTAACAATATTCGTGATTTAGATGGTGATAAAGAAAATGGTCGTAAAACGTTAGCAATTCTCGTTGGACGCGAAAGAGCAGTTGGTGTACTTGCTTCTATGTTCATCGTTTCCTACATTTGGACAATCGCTTTAATCATCGTTAACATCGTATCACCATGGATGCTTATCGTATTCTTAAGTGCACCGAAAGCATTTAAAGCGACGAAAGGCTTTATCGGCAAAAGCATTCCAATGGAAATGGTACCTGCGATGATTTCAACAGCAAAAACAAATACAATTTTCGGTCTCCTAATGGGAATCGGATTATTGCTTGGATACTTCCTATAAAGTGAAACTTTAATCAGTGGGGGTTTTGTTCATCACCCACTGATTATTAGTTGAACCAATCGGGCGTTTACGGGCAGTTAGTCTCCCACCTAACTTCTTTGCTCCAGCCAAATTCTAAGGTGGGAGTTTTACTGCCCGTTAATGCGGGATAAAAAGGAGCTGCTTACGCAGCTCCTTTTTTCATATACCAACTTCCCAGCTGAAATTCATCTCATAATTCCTACTCCGAACGCTCATACTATGTAAAGAAACCGAATTGTAGGAAGGTGGACGACTATGTTAACTCCACAACAAATAAATCAATTTAAATCTATTTTAGAAAAACAACAGCAAGAAGTTGAACAAACGATACAAACTCATGAAAATGAAAACCGTGCATCTGAACGTGATTCAGTAGGAGAATTGTCTAGCTATGACAACCATCCAGGTGATATGGCTACAGAATTGTACGAACGTGAGAAAGATTTCGGACTCATCGAATTTTGGCATAAACAGTTAGAAGATACGAAACATGCTCTGCAAAAAATTGAAGCTGGTACGTACGGAATTTGCGAAGTGTCTGGTGAGGAAATTCCATTTGAAAGATTAGAAGCAATGCCAACTGCTACAACGTGTATTCAGCACACTACAAATAAATTAGATATGAACACGCGCCCAGTTGAAGAAGAGGTGCTAGCTCCTTCGTTTCACAAGCACGACGAAGATCATTCTGTTGAATACGATGCTGAAGACGCTTGGCAAGACGTCGCAAATTACGGAACATCAGAAACACCCTCCGATTTAGAAAGACAGGATTCAAAAAACTATAATGGAATGTATGTAAATAGTGAAGAAAATGTTGGTTATGTAGAGGATTTCGAAAACTTTATCGGAACAGATATGTATGGAAAAAACCCACAAGTTTTCGCTACAGAGGAACATGAAGAATATGAACAATTGCTTGATGATTTTGAAGAACGCACCTTTAAAGGTGAATTATCTTCAGATGAGTCTAGTTCTAAAGCATAAAAAAAGCATTCCGAAGTTCGGAATGCTTTTTTTCGCTAGCTAATTAGTTTTTTGTAACGTTAGCTGCTTGTGGTCCGCGGTTTCCATCAACGATTTCGAAAGAAACTTCTTGACCTTCTTCTAAAGTTTTGAAGCCGTCGCCTTGAATAGCTGAGAAATGTACGAATACGTCTTCTCCGCCTTCAACTTCGATGAAGCCAAAACCTTTTTCGCCGTTAAACCATTTAACTTTACCTGTTTGCATGTCATGTACCTCCTAAATAAAAATGAAACTATGAATCCACATGAAAAGGTGGATATAAAGGACATGAATGTATAACAAGCTTACAGCCTTTAATACAACGTGCTTTATTTCCGTACCACATTATGTAGCTCAATAGTGTTTTCACTATATCACGCTGAATCCAAAACGTCAAATGAGAATACTTTCATCCTATCATTTTTTATAATCCTAGTATAATCTTAAATTTCCATTCTATTTTTATTCAAAAATTAACAAAACTACAGTATTTTAATTCCGTTGATTTCTGTACAATATAATTACTACATATGATGAGGTGAAAAAATGCAAGCACATGAAATCGAGTATAAATTATATGGCGATGATATGCAGTTTGTTGAAATTGAATTAGATCCAGAAGAAAGCGTTATCGCTGAGGCTGGCGCAATGATGATGATGGAAGATCATATCGAAATGGAAACGATTTTCGGTGATGCTTCTGGACCATCTAGTGGTCTATTCGGTAAATTAATGGGCGCAGGTAAACGTCTCGTTACAGGTGAAAGTATGTTTATGACTGTATTTACAAATACAGGTCATGGCAAACGACACGTATCATTCGCCGCTCCTTATCCTGGAAAAATTATTCCTGTTGATTTAACAGAGTATCAAGGAAAAGTAGTCTGCCAAAAAGATGCATTTCTTTGTGCGGCAAAAGGTGTTTCTATCGGAATCGAATTTACAAAGAAAATTGGAACTGGTTTCTTCGGTGGTGAAGGTTTCATCATGCAGAAACTTGAAGGTGATGGTCTAGCTTTCATGCATGCAGGCGGAACAGTATATAAGCGTGAATTGAAACCTGGTGAAAAACTTCGCATTGATACAGGTTGTCTCGTTGCAATGACGAAAGATGTTAACTACGATGTTCAATTCGTTGGAAAAGTAAAAACAGCTCTATTTGGCGGCGAAGGTTTATTCTTCGCAACGTTAGAAGGTCCTGGAACTGTTTGGATTCAGTCCTTAACACTTAGTCGCTTAGCAGCACGCCTTACAAGCCCAGCAGCTCAAAATAGCGGTGAAGGCAGCGTTTTAGGCGGACTTGGTCGCCTTTTAGATGGGAAAGAATAAAACACTAAAAAAAGATAGTCCCCTCCTTCATAGGGAACTATCTTTTTCTTTTGGACTGTATAAACCATTTTGAATCATATAGTATTCCATCGCTTTATTAAGCCATGTCTCTTCTTCCTATAATAAGATAATAAAATTGTTTAAAAAACAAATAAAGGTGTTATAAAGTATAGAAATAGTACTTGACGGATTTGTATTATATACTTATACAAATAAGAAATACATTTAAATGTGGGGCTGATTAAGTGTTTAAATATAACGTATGTTTCTTAAAAAATAAGGATAAAGTCTTGATGTTGAATCGTGAAAAAGCACCGATTATGGGCGTGTGGAACGGTGTTGGTGGCAAAAATGAAATAGGTGAAACTGCTGATGAGGGTGCAATTCGTGAAGTGTTTGAGGAAACTGGATTCAATGTAAATCAGTACTATTCAAAGGGGATCATTACATGGAATACTAGTGATCATAAAAAAGATGGATTATATGTGTATTTATTTGAAGTAGATACAATATTAGAGAGTGAATCTATGAAAAAAACTAGAGAAGGTATTCTCGATTGGAAGCAAATCGATTGGATACTGAATCCCTCTAATTTAGGGATTGCTGAAATGGTAAAAGAATATTTACCTGTTCTATTAGAAAAAGCGGGCTATTATTCATTTGAATATAAAGATGATATATTAATACTTGTAAAATAAAAGTTTTTACATAAAGATTTCATGATTAAACACCTTTATTATCTATTTTTAATGAGGAATTTAATAAAGAAACTTAAAGAGTCTTGCTACATGTGAATTGTAATAAGGCTCTTATTTTGCTATTTAAAATTAAACACTTATATTCTCTCTATACACTTCCTCATTACAAGTATATCGTACCATCTTATTATAATGTTTTCATAAAACCCTTCTACATCCTCTACTTTTTTACTTAAAGAATACATCGCCTCTTCTCCGCGACATACTTAAGAGTTACCTTCATATGCTGACCGACAAAGTTTTGAACTTCTGGATCATCAACTGGTTTTCCAAATAGCCTTTTTTCAAAAAGAATGAATCAAGTCCCTCACTGCATATATTGAACTATACCTTTTCTTAAGGAGGGCTTTCTTGATGCGTACTCCTTTATCCTTCGATAAAGATACTGCCATACTGTTAGCATCTTGCTGCGATCTAACGTATGAACAATATAAACAAAATGGGATTTTTGAAATACCTGATGGATTCCAATATGTACAAGGCTTTCAAGGAAAAGCGATTCAAACGATGGAATGGTTTGGGTTCATATTAGAATCTGAGGATACGATCATTGTAGCTTTCAGGGGCACACAAACAGATACAGATTGGATTATCGATTCACTCGTCAACCAAAGGCCATACCCATACGCTTTAAATAGCGGAAATGTCCATAACGGCTTTCTTTCAATTTATGAATCTTGCCGGGATCCTATTATGGATATGCTCGTGTCATTACCAGCCCATAAGAAACTTCTTGCAACAGGCCATAGCTTAGGAGGTGCACTCGCTACACTACACATACTAGATGCACGTATAAATACTGCCTTCGCACAGTACGGTCTTTATACATTTGCCTCTCCAAAAGTTGGAGATATCGCCTTTCGAAATTATTATAAACTGCAAGTAGCTAGTAGCTTTCGTTTCGTCAACTTATTCGATGTCGTTCCACTTCTCCCTCCCCGAAACATAAATTTTAATGATCGTGATTGGGAATATGCACACGTTCATCACAACATGACATTTACGAAAAATACAAAATCCATTACGAATAATCATTCCATTACAACATACAAAACATGTCTGACCTCTCATTTTTAACCAGTAAACAATTGGAAATTCAATATTTGTATACTATAATAATCTATGAAATTACTTTCGGATGAGGGGACCTTACATGCTAAAATTTATCTTTGCACTTTTTCTTATAATAATTTTTTCGTTTACAGGTTTCTTTACATTTTCATACTTTGCGACAGGGGAATATGGCGGAACAGGTATAATATATACGTTCATGCCTTACCTTTCTTAAGCAAAATAAGTAAAACGGGCTTAATCTCATTAAGCTCGTTTTATTTTTCTAAGCAAGCGTATCCCTGTTTTAAAAGTGAATAAATAAAAGCCCCTTCAAAAGGGGCTTTCATCTAAAAAAGTTTAACAGTATTACCAATACCCCAAATTTCATTACTGTACTGCAAAATTGTTCGATCACTCGCAAAATGCCCCGATTGTGCAATGTTCAAAATCGACATTTCCAGCCATTTCTGCCTATTTTCGTATGCCCTTCCGACAGCTTCTTGTCTTTCAGCATATGGGCTAAAATCTCGAAGAACGAAGTATTCATCATTTTGAATAACGAGAGAATCATAAATCGCTTCAAATTCAGCTCCCGACTGTGCAAAGAAACCATTCGTTAACTGATCTACTACTTTTTTAATATGCATATTGTGGTGATAATAGTCACTTGCACGATATCCACCATTTTGGTAGTAATGAAGAACCTCATCCGCTGTTAAGCCGAAAATGAAGCAGGCATCATCACTGACCCGGTCTTTTATTTCAATATTAGCTCCATCTAACGTTCCGAGTGTAATTGCACCATTCATCATGAATTTCATGTTACCTGTTCCCGATGCTTCTTTACTCGCAGTTGAAATTTGTTCACTTACATCTGCCGCCGGGAATATATCTTCCGCTAAAGAAACTCGGTAGTTTTCTAGAAAGATAACTTTCATAAATTGACTTACGTACGGATCGGTATTTACTTTTCTTGCAAGCTCATTTATTAATTTAATAATTTTCTTCGCATAATAATAGCCAGGTGATGCTTTCGCTCCAAAAATAAAAGTACGCGGGTAAAATGAAAAACTAGTATCCTCTTTTAAACGGTTATACAAGTATAAAATATGAAGAACATTTAATAACTGTCGTTTATAGGCATGTAGCCTTTTCACTTGCACATCAAAAATAGAATTTGGATCAATAGTGATCCCCATTTTATTATGAATGCGCTCCGCTAAAATAATCTTACGCTCTTGTTTTACCCCTGCAAGCTTTTCTTGAAAACTAGTATCATGTATGAAGTTTTGCAGTGCTTGCAGCTTAATTGGCTCTTTCTTCCACTCTTCACCAATCGCTTCCGAAATAAGATTCGTCAGCTGCGGATTCGCCTTCATTAGCCAGCGCCTATGAGCAATTCCATTCGTTTTATTATTAAACTTATCTGGATAAAATTCATAGAACAATCGCATTTCACGCTGCTTTAAAATTTCTGTATGAATTTTCGCCACACCGTTAACGCTATGGCTACCAACAATCGCTAAATGAGCCATTTTCACAAGATCATGCGCAATAATGGCCATGTCCTCAATGCGCTTCCAATCGTACGAATAACGGTCCCAAAGCTCATGACAGAAACGTTCATTAATTTCTTCAATAATCATATAAATTCTCGGTAATAACGGTTTAAAAATGTGAATTGGCCATTTCTCAAGCGCTTCTGATAACGTCGTATGATTCGTATAGGAAATCGTCTGCGTTGTTATGTGCCAAGCTTCTTCCCATGTCAATTTTTCTTCGTCTAATAAAATACGCATAAGTTCTGGAATTGCTAGAACCGGATGTGTATCGTTTATATGAATCGCAATTTTTTCATGTAACTGACGAAGACTACCGTGTCTCTCCCTATGCATACGAACGATGTTTTGCAAACTTGCTGATACGAGGAAATACTGTTGTTTTAAACGAAGTATTTTCCCCTCATCATGCGTATCATCTGGATATAAAAATTCCGATACGGCCTCTGTTTCACGCTTATATTTCAAAATATCTTTGCAGTTTTGCGGGAAAGGAACTGGCTCCGCATTCCAAAGCCGAAGCGTATTTACAGTACTTGTTTCATATCCTACAACTGGAACGTCATATGGTACTGCCATAATAACTTCTGCATTTGTATGCCTGAACTCTAAACGTCCATCAATTTCTAGTGGTTCAACGTTTCCAAAATAACTTACTTCTACGGCTTGGTCATACCTTCTTACTTCCCAAACGTTTTCATGAAGAAGCCACTGTTCTGGAAATTCTACTTGATAGCCGTCAACAATTTTTTGATCAAACAGGCCATGCTTATAACGAATACCACAGCCATGTCCTGGTAAGTTTAAAGAAGCGAGTGAATCGAGGAAACAGGCTGCTAAACGTCCAAGGCCACCATTACCAAGGCCAGCATCTGCTTCAATCTCTTCTAACTCTTGCAAAGAAATTCCAAGTTCAGAAAGCCCCTTTTCACATACATCTCGAATGCCTAAATTTAATATGTTACTGCCTAGCAAACGCCCAAGTAAAAACTCAATGGATAAATAATACATTTGCTTTTGATCTCCAGAACGATAACTTTCATTCGTTGCAATCCATTGACTATTCATATACTCACGTACCATATGACCAAGCGTATTATACTGATCACGAGTTGTAGAATCTTTGAAACTTTTCCCATACATCATTTCTAATTTTTCTAGAAAAGCGGATTTAAAGCTTTCAACATGAGTAAACATTTTTTCACCACCTCAATGTTATTCCATGAGACTTTTATACAATTTCTTATATGCAAGAGCAGATTTCCCCCAGCTATAATCTTCAGTCATCGCTTGCTTTACAAGCTTATCCCATACCGGTTTATCTTGATAAAACTCAATTGCACGAAGAATTGTATGTAACATGTCATGCGCATTAAAATTCGTAAAGCTAAAGCCATTCCCAATTCCAGTTTCCTCATCGTAAGAATGTACAGTATCATTTAATCCGCCTGTTTCTCTTACAATTGGAATCGTGCCATATGCTAGCGCAATAAGTTGTCCAAGTCCACACGGTTCAAACAGCGATGGCATTAAAAACAAATCGCTTCCCGCGTACACTTGGTGCGCTAACGCTTCATTAAATCCAATATATACTTTTACCTTTTCTGGATATTCGTATGCCATCCATTCAAAGAACTGCTCGTATTCAGAATCGCCTGATCCTAAAATAATACATTGTACATCTTCTTCCATTATTTCACGGAATACAGTACGTACTAGATCAAGCCCCTTTTGCTTCGTCAATCGTGTTACCATCGAAATAACTGGTGTATCTTCTTTTTCTGGTAAACCAAAATAACGCTGCAATGCGCGTTTATTTTCACTCTTTTCCTCTAATGACTCTGCACTATACTGAGCCGTAATATATGGATCTGTTTCTGGATTATATACACTCGTATCAATTCCATTTACAATGCCACTAAGCTTATCGTTATGCTTTCTTAGCAATCCATCTAACTTCTCACCGAAAAACTCATATTGAATCTCTTCTTTATATGTCGGGCTAACCGCTGTAATTTGGTCAGATGCGATAATACCGCCTTTCATAAAGTTCACGTTTCCATAAAACTCAAGCTGTTCACTATGAAAATATTCATGACCAAGCTCCAGTAAGTCGTACATCACTTCAGGAGGAAATACACCTTGGAACTGCAAGTTATGAATCGTATATACCGTTTTAATATGCTCATATAACGGGTTATCTTGATACTTTTCACGAAGTAAGAAATTAACCATAGCTGTATGCCAATCATGGCTATGAAGAACATCTACTTCGAAATCAAGATGCGGAATACACTCTAAAACTGCTTTTGAAAAATAAGAAAAACGCTCCCCATCATCATAATGGCCATAGAGAGAATCTCTCTTAAAATAATATTCATTATCTATTAAGTAATAAGTAATCCCATCCTGCTCACCTTTTAAAATCCCGCAATATTGGTTTCTCCATCCAAGAGGAACGTTAATTACTTTATGAAGCGTACATCCTTCTCTTAACTCTTTCGGGATAAGACTGTAGTTTGGAAGTATAATGCGAACATTCACTCCTAATTTTTTTAATTCTTTTGGAAGCGCTCCTGCTACATCAGCTAGACCTCCGGATTTAATAAACGGTACACATTCTGATACTGCAAATAAAATATTCACCTGTTGTTCCACTGCACGAAAAGCGTATACATCATAAATCGCTCTTCTTACAGCTTCCTCCCTTCAAGTTTTCATATAGAGTAAAACCTTAATTAGTGGGGGTTTTCTAAATCCCCCACTAATTATGCACCTGCTATTTACGAATAACTGTTGATTGTACTATTTTGTACACTACCTTTTTCTACAACATATGGCTCATCAGCATTTCCTTTTAACACTACGCCGTCACCAAGTTTCACATCTTTATCAATAATAACACCGTCTATTATGCAATTATCTCCAATTTTGCTCTTTTGCATAATAATACTATTACGAACAATTGAACCTTTTCCAATTTTAACAGAACGGGAGATAACACTATTTTCCACTTCACCTTCAATAATACTACCGTTTGCAATCATCGTATTTTTCACTACTGCACCCTTCATATAACGAGTTGGCGGCTCATCTTTTACTTTCGTAAAGATTGGTGCTTCTTTCTTAAATAATTGCTTCCAAATAGTAGGCTGCAAAATTTCTAGACTATGCTTATAGTAACTTTCAATCGAATCAATGATAGCTACATATCCTGTATGCTCATACGTAGCAATATGCAGTGATTTCCCGCTCTTTTCTCTCACTACATCAAATAAACTGTATTGCTCCACATCTTTATATGTCTCAAATAAGTCTAGCAATAATTGTTTCTTTAACACATATGTTTGAAGCGAAACCCCTTCATGACAAACTTCAGTAATATCTGCAGACGTATGTATATGTCGCTCTAACACCACTTGAAAGTTTAACGCTGTTACAAGATGGCTATTCGTAATAACAACATATTCTTCTCTGCTTCTTAGAAAATAATCAATATGTCTTCTAAAATGTGCAAAAGATCCAAATTCGTCATGATCACATTGGCAGTTCGGTGGGAATAAAAACAGTCCATCACGCTTTCTATCTAAATCCCACTGTTTTCCTGAACCGACATGATCCATTAAAGAACGATTTTTATGACTTGTAAAAACCGCCACGCTATGAATATTAGAATTCACCATATTTGAAAGCATGAAATCAATGAGGCGGTAACGGCCTCCAAACGGTAATGCCGCTAATGAACGATGCCCTGTTACTTTCTTTAAGGAAGGAAAACTTCCCGTTGCATTAATAATTCCTAACATTTTTTCTCCCATTCATTTCATCCCCCTTTTCTATTTTCCTTCAGCAATTAGTACTACATCATCAACATTTTTTTCTGGACGAATTATTGTCCCATCTTCAATAACCATTTCCGATCCAACGATCGCTCTTTCAATCACAACGTTTTTACCAATCTTTGCCCCCGGCATAACGACAGAATCGATTACCATACTACCTTCTTCCACTGTCACTCCTTGGAATAAAACAGAATGCTTCACGTCCCCTTCAATGACGCATCCTTCATTAATAAGTGACTCTTCTACTTTTGCCTGTTCTGCAATATATTGAGGCGGCTCGTTTGGATTTACAGAATAAATGCGCCAATTACGATCGTTTAAATTCAACGATGTTTCATCGCGAAGTAAATCCATATTCGCTTCCCATAAGCTTTTCACCGTTCCAACATCTTTCCAATATCCTTCAAACGGATACGCCATCAACTTCTTCCCTTCATCTAACAAGAGCGGAAGTACATCTTTTCCGAAGTCATTACTAGATTCAGGGTTTCTTGCATCCATCTCTAAATATTCTTTTAAAATAGCCCAGTTAAAAATATAAATTCCCATTGATGCAAGATTACTTCTTGGAAATTGTGGTTTCTCCTCAAATTCAACAACTTCCATCTCTTCATTTGTATTCATGATGCCAAAGCGACTTGCTTCATCCCATGGCACTTCAATAACAGAAATCGAAACGTCCGCTTCTTTCTCAATATGGTAATCTAGCATTTTACTGTAATCCATTTTATAAATATGATCGCCTGATAAAATAAGGACATATTCTGGTTCATACTGACTTAAATAGTTTAAATTTTGATAAATAGCACTTGCCGTACCTGTATACCACTTCACACCTGAAGACTCCGCATAAGGAGGTAACACAGTGACTCCACCATTTACACGATCAAGATCCCAAGCGTTTCCGATTCCAATATAATTATGAAGTTCTAACGGTTGATATTGTGTTAAAATCCCCACCGTTTCAATACCGGAGTTTGCACAGTTACTTAACGTAAAATCAATAATGCGATATTTACCACCAAATGGAACAGCTGGCTTGGCTAAATTTTTTGTTAATGCACTTAAACGACTACCTTTTCCCCCTGCTAGTAACATTGCTACGCACTTTTGTTTTTGAGCCATCTTGTTTTTTGCTCCCCTTTCTCGTCTTCACTGGTCGTAATATGGATACGCCAAATGGTGGAATTGTAATTTCTAAATGTGCCGCTTGATTATGATATGGCTCTAGAATCGTCTTGAGACGTTTCTTATTAACTTGCCCCGACCCGCCATATTGCACCGCGTCACTGTTTAAAATTTCGTTATAATACTCGAAATCTGGTACACCTACTTTATAGTTTTCATATGTAGCTTTCGTAAAATTACATACGACAACTAACGCATCTTCCTGATTATCCCCTTGGCGGATAAACGAGAAAATACTTTGCTCATTATTATTAGCATCAATCCACTGAAATCCTTCAGACGAGTGATCTAACTGCCAAAGTGGTTTTGAGCGCTTATACAATGCTATGAGCTCTTTAAAGTAATCATGCATGTAACGATGCATTTCAAAATCATGTAAATTCCAATCTAAATCTTCAAGATCTTTCCACTCATCAAATTGCCCGAATTCTCCACCCATAAAGAGTAATTTCTTACCTGGATGAGTAAAGAAATATCCATATAATAAACGAAGTTGGGCGAACTTATCCCAGTAATCTCCCGGCATTTTATTTAATAACGACTTTTTCCCATGAACGACTTCATCATGAGAAAGCGGCAATATGAAGTTTTCAGAGTGAGCATATAGTAAAGAGAATGTCATTTTCTCATGAATGTATTTCCGGTACTCTGGTGCACATTCCATATATTTCAGCACGTCATTCATCCAACCCATATTCCATTTATAATTAAATCCAAGTCCACCCTCGTATGTTGGAGCTGTTACAAGTGGCCAAGCTGTTGAATCTTCTGCTGTCATAAGAAACTCTTCATCTTCTGCAAACACAGCTTCATTTAACTCCCGTAAGAAAGAAACAGCGTGTTCATTGCTTTGCTCTTTTCCTTCTTTATTCCAGTACAGCATATTCGCAACTGCATCTACTCTGAAACCATCAATATGGAAATATCTCATCCAAAATAACGCATTTGAAATTAAGAAATTACGTACTTCTCTCTTCCCTAAATCAAAATTAACAGTTCCCCATACCAGGTTTTCTTGTACATCTATATCTTTATATTCATAAGTCGGTGCCCCATCAAACAAATATAAACCGTGAGCATCTTTACAAAAATGCCCCGGCACCCAATCTAAAATGACACCGATTCCATATTTATGACATTCATCGACAAAATACATCAAATCATGTGGCGTGCCGAATCTACTTGTCGCTGCATAATATCCAGTTCCTTGATATCCCCAAGAACGATCATATGGATGCTCAACAAGCGGCATAATTTCAATATGTGTAAATTGATGTTCCACCACATACGGAATGAGCGCCTCGGCCATTTCTCTGTAAGAATACAGAGCACCATCTTCTTTCTTTTTCCAAGAACCGAAATGTAATTCATAAACTGTCATCGCTTCTTTATAAATCGATTTTTTCTTTCTCTTACGAATCCAGTTTTTATCATTCCATTCATATCCCTCTATATCAAAAACTACAGATGCCGTATTTGGTCTTACTTCTGCATATACTGCGTAAGGATCTGCTTTTAAAATAACGTTACCATCCATCGTTTCAATCGCATACTTATATATCTCATTCTCTTCAATATGCGGTGCAAACAAGGACCAAATCCCCTCTTCTGTCACTTGTAGCATCTTATGTTGCTTATAATCCCATTCATTAAAATCCCCAACAACACTCATTGCTTTCGCATGAGGAGCCCATACTGTGAATCGTACACCTCGCATCCCATCTTCCGTCACAATATGTGCCCCAAAGATGTTATAACTGTCATAGTACTTTTCTGTATGAAACTCATCTCGTTTCACTTCTTCACAATTTATTACATCCAATATGTTCACCTCACTAAGATGACAGAAATTTTTTACTCTTTATCATTTCTGCAAAAAACTGAAATATCCTTGTTGTTTTTTAAAAAATATTCGTTTTTTTCTTAAATTTCACTTAAAACATTTACGTTTATCGTGTAAAATATCGAATTTTGACGAATATTCATTGCAAACGCTTCATTTCACCTTACTATTTTCACCTTTCATTGTTGCTCAATATTACTTTATTGATTTCTTCCTGTTTTTCACACTATTTTTCACGTGAAATTCAAACGAAATAATCTGTCATAAAAAATGTTTCTCAACATTTTTTGTCACGAAATTTATTGAAATGTAAAATTCATAAGCATATACTCATTCTTAATAACGAACAACGAACTTTCGCAACTATAATTCATACTGAAATGCTATGTTTACTTATTTCATGCTCGTTGCGAATGTTTGCTGTAAAAATCAAACTAGGGGGCTTTCTTCTGTCATTGAAACAAAAAGTAGGAATGGGAGTTGTCACTGCATCACTAGGTTTATCACTTACATTTGGCGGTGTATTCGCCTATTTCAGCGACTCCGAAACATCGGGTAATTCATTTCAAGACGTCTAACACCGAAAAAATAACATATAAAAGCACTCTATTCGAAAATAGAGTGCTTTTTTCTATAAACGACCCTTATCCAGCAAAAGGGGTATATTGGGGATATACAAGGGAAACCGGAAAAGGAATTTATATTAATTTATATAAATTGAAACTATAATCAGTGGGGCTTTTGTTCATCTCCCACCTAACTTCTTCGCTCCAACCAAATTTTGAGGTGGGAGTTTTACTGCCCGCAAATAGCGGGATAAATTCAGAGGTAGGAAGCAGTTTCCCGCCTCTGAATTATTTAGCAATTATTATAGTACTGGTGCCATTGTTTCTTTTAATACTTTTACAGAATGAGCGAATTTCGCTTTTTCTTCTTCGTTTAATTCAAGTTCTACGATTTCACGTACACCTTCGCGGTTAATAACAGCTGGAACACCTACGTAAGCATCTTTCTCACCATATTGGCCTTCAAGGTATGCAGATACAGTTAATACGCTGTTCTCGTTGCTTAAGATCGCTTTAGTTACACGAAGTAGTGACATACCGATTCCGTAGTAAGTTGCGCCTTTACGCTCGATAATGTGGTAAGCTGCATCGCGTACATTTTCAAAGATTTTATCTAAATCTTCTTGGTTATACTGTTCGTTGTTCGCTAAGATTGTTTCTAGTTTTTGTACACCTACAGTAGCGTGGCTCCATACTGGAAGTTCAGTATCACCGTGCTCACCAACGATGTAAGCATGAACGTTACGTGGATCTACATCTAAGTAGTCACCTAACATGTAACGGAAACGAGCAGAGTCTAAAGTTGTACCAGAACCAATTACGCGCTCTTTTGGAAGACCAGATTCTTTCCAAGTTACGTAAGTTAAAATATCAACTGGGTTTGTTGCGATTAAGAAGATTCCGTCGAATCCGCTATCCATAATACCGCGAACGATTTGTTTAAAGATCTTTGTATTTTTCTCAACTAAGTCTAAACGAGTTTCGCCTGGCTTTTGTGGTAATCCAGCAGTGATAACAACTAAATCTGCATCTTTACAATCTGCATAGCTACCGCTCCAAACTTTTGTTGGTGCTGGAGAGAATGGCACTGCATGGCTTAAGTCCATTGCTTCCCCTTCTGCTTTTGCTTCATTAACATCTACAAGTACGAATTCTTCAGCTACACCTTGGTTGATCATTGAGTAAGCATAACTACAACCTACAGCTCCTGTTCCTACTAATACTACGCGATTGATACCTTTTTTCATGTTAATTTCCCCTTTCAATTGTTTACATCTATTTTTTATTATTGTTTAAGTAAGTAATTAAAATACTAATTTAATGTTGTTTAACTTCTTTACATACATATTGTAGCACGGATTATTGTGAATTACTTCACAAATTATGACCTATTTGTGAACTTTTTCACATAGAGTGTAAAGTTATCGTAGCAAGTGTGGAATCAATACCAATTTATGCGTTTTGTTTAGATTGTGAAAGGGGTGGACTTTGGTTTTTATCGGTAAGTGAAATTATATCGGCGATTTTCTGAATATATCGACCATAACTCCAAATATATCAGCGATTATTTAAATATATCGACCGTAACTCAAATTATATCAGCGATTTTTGCAATATATCGACTTACCGACAAAGCCCGACAAGGATAGCACCATAAAGAAGCTCTCTCTTTTCTATTAATTAGACGATTCAAATAGAAAAAAGTATACAACATTTTTTAATCAGTGGGGCGGTTGTTCACCCCCACTGATTATTAGCCCACACCAATCGGGCTTTTACGAGCAGTTGATCTCCCACCTAACTTCTTTGCTCATGCCAAAATTTGAGGTGAGAGTCTTACTGCCCACAAATAGCGGGATAAAAAAAGCAGACTACTAATAGCCCGCTTTAAATAAAATATATACAACAAAAAAGAGATAGCAGATTATGCTATCTCTTTTAGTATGACCCGTACGGGATTCGAACCCGTGTTACCGCCGTGAAAGGGCGGTGTCTTAACCACTTGACCAACGGGCCAAAATCTGGCAGAGAAGAAGGGATTCGAACCCTCGCACCGCGTTCGCGATCTACTCCCTTAGCAGGGGAGCCCCTTGAGCCACTTGGGTACTTCTCTATAATATGGCTCCGCAGGTAGGACTCGAACCTACGACCGATCGGTTAACAGCCGATAGCTCTACCACTGAGCTACTGCGGAATAATTATGGTGGGCCTAAATGGACTCGAACCATCGACCTCACGCTTATCAGGCGTGCGCTCTAACCAGCTGAGCTATAGGCCCATAAAAAGCGGGTGAAGAGAATCGAACTCTCGACCAGAGCTTGGAAGGCTCTTGTTTTACCACTAAACTACACCCGCATTAAATTAAAAATGGTGAGCCATGAAGGATTCGAACCTTCGACCCTCTGATTAAAAGTCAGATGCTCTACCAACTGAGCTAATGGCTCATTTTGAAAGTGGTGCCGGCTAGAGGACTTGAACCCCCAACCTACTGATTACAAGTCAGTTGCTCTACCAATTGAGCTAAGCCGGCTTGCGATTTCAAAATGGTGGCTCGGGACGGAATCGAACCGCCGACACGAGGATTTTCAGTCCTCTGCTCTACCGACTGAGCTACCGAGCCTT